>JAREAF010000067.1 GCA_029240475.1 Rhodospirillales bacterium
GGGCGCCGCGCTGTTGAGCACGCAGAACTGCTCGGGATGAAAGCAGAGCCGGATCGCTTGGGCCCGGGCGAAGTCGCCCGCCTCGGCCAAGCCGGTCTCCACCAGCGCCCTCAGCACCGGCTCACGATAGAGCGGCCGCCCCAGCGCATGGGTGTAGGCGGGCAGGATCCCTGAGAAGATGCGCAGCATGCGTCGATGCGGCGGCCCCGCCGCCAGCTCCTGAAGCTGCAGGGCAAGCGCGGTAAGATTCCGGTCGACGACCTCGACCAGCTTTTCGATGGCCCGCGAGCCGTCCAGCCGGCGGAGGGCAGCGATGGTCACCGTGCCGTAATTCATCCGTCGCGCCCGTTCGGCATCGCCGTCGGGCGGGACGAACTGGCAGCACCAGCCGATGCGGAAGGCGGCAGGCGGGGACATGCCAGAGACATGGGCCTCGGCCGCCCCTGGCCAATGCGGCCGGTCGTCGCTGAACCCTCTTCCGAGGCATTGGAGGCGCGCGGCCCTTTGCGGCCGAGCTTCCCTGGCTAAGCTCGACACTCCTCGCAGGGAGAAACGGATGGATGCTCGGCTGCTGACGCTCGTGGGCGCGATCTACGAGGCCGCGACGGAGCCGCAGCGCTGGTCCTACGTCCTCCAGTCGCTGCTTGCCGACCTCAGCGCCACGCATGGCGCCCTGCTCTTTCACAACGACCGCAATTCCGACCTGCAATATCTGGCCTTGAGCGGCTACAGCCCGGACGGCCTCGCCGCGTACCGGGAGCATTTCTACAGCCGCGACCTTTGGACCTTGCGCGGCTTTCAGATCCCGCCGGGTCGCGCCTATGTCGGCGAGGAGCTGGTGCCGGAGAAGGATTTCCGGCGCAGCGAAATCTACAACGAACTCTACCGGTTCGAAGGGATGGAGCACAGCCTCGGCGGGCAGGTCGTGGTGGAGGGCGCCTCGCGCGCCATGATCGCCTTCCAGCGCGACGGCAAGCGCGGCGAGTTCTCCGAGGAGGAGCGGACGATGCTTGACCTCCTGCTCCCGCATCTGGCTCGCGCCGTCAATATCTCGCGCCTGCTCCTGGTGCAGGAGAGCCGGCAGGCGGCTCTCAACGACATCCTCGAGCGGCTGCCCTTCGCGGTCGCCCTGTTGGACGGCCGCGGCAAGGTGGTCTTCTTCAATGACAAGCTGAAGCGGATCGTCGATCTGCGAGACGGGCTGAGTCTGGCGAACGGCGCGCTGACGCCGGTGCGACAGGAGGATGCGGCCGAGCTGCGCAAGAGCATCCAGGCATTGCTCCGCGGCGCCTTCACAGAGACGTCCGCCACGATGGCGGTCGCTCGCAAGTCCGGCCGGCGCCCCCCTATTGGCTGGCGCTGGCGCCGCTGCGGCTGGAGCGCGAGCTGGAGAGGCTTCCCGGCACGGCGCGGCTCATGGTCATGGTGCGCGACCCCGAGGCGCGGCAGGAAGGCCTCGCCGCCGCGTTCGCGCGCACCTACTGCCTCAGTCGGGCCGAGACGCGTCTGCTGGAGGCGCTGCTCGAGGGCATGGAGCTCGCAGATGCGGCCGCGCGGTTCGGAGTAGGGGTTCCGACGGTGCGCACGCAGCTCGCCCAGATCTTCCTCAAGACCGACACGCGCCGGCAGAGCGAGCTGCTGTCGCTCGTGCTGCGTTCCGTCATTCCTTCGGGTTAGAAGGATCAACTCTCATCTGTTTGCATGATGCGGCGGCGCCTCTTCCTTCATAGGCTGATCCTGTCAGTGTGGAGGAATGTCATGGGCCTCGCCGTTCTGGTGCTTGCGATCGCCGGACTCGTCTGTGTGCTGACGGAAATCGCCCTCCGCGACGCCAATCTCTTTTTCG
Organism: Rhodospirillales bacterium; assembly: GCA_029240475.1. Taxonomy (GTDB): domain Bacteria; phylum Pseudomonadota; class Alphaproteobacteria; order JAREAF01; family JAREAF01; genus JAREAF01. The sequence goes on from JAREAF010000067.1 coordinate 1,847, forward strand.
AGATGATCGAGGATTCGGAAGCCTTCGCCCGCGCGAAGCTGCCGGCCAGGACCGCGGAGCCCGCTGCGGCGCCGGGAAGCGCCGTTCCGGTCTAGAGCGATCTGCCTATCCTTGAGAGCGGCGGGTGGGCCGCTCTCATGGTCATCACGTCTCATCCGCTTCCGGCACCGGGTAGTCGACCGCGATCCTGAGGTCGCGCAGGGGCCGGACGACGCCGATCGTCTCGTGGTAGATCGGGTGCGCCTTGTAGCGGGCCAGCGCCTCGGCGTCGGCGAATTCGCCATGGACGATGATGTCGATCTCGCCCGAGAGCTGGTCCATGCGCGCATTGCGCACGACCTCCAGCCTCCGCGCCTCCGGGATCTGCCGCAGCCGCTTCAGGGCCGCCAGGATGGTATCGATGTCTTCCGCCCGCTTGGCGCTGAACAGGACGATGTGTCGGATCACGGTTGAGCCGCCCGATTTCAGGGTTTGCCGCCGGCTGATTAGGCGGACATGCTGGGCTTGCGCAAGAGGCAAAGCTGGAGGCGCCCATGAGCGAGCCCATCCTGGTCCGTCGCGAAGGGCGGGTCGCGACCGTCGTGCTGAACCGGCCCGAGCGGCTCAACGCCCTCGACCTCGCGAGCTGGCGGCGGCTGGCGGAGGTCGCCGCCGAGCTCGACGCCGACGAGGGGCTGCGCTGCATCCTCATCCGCGGCGCGGGCGAGAAGGCCTTCGCCGCCGGGGCCGACATCTCCGCCTTTGCGCGCGAGCGCGGGACCATCGAGCAGGCGCGCATCTATGGCGAGGCGATGCATGTGGCGCTGCGGGCCGTCGCCGAATGCCGGCATCCCACGGTCGCGATGATCCGCGGGGTGTGCGTGGGCGGCGGGCTGGAGCTCGCCTCGGTCTGCGACCTGCGCATCGCCGGCCAATCGAGCCGCTTCGGCGCGCCGATCAAGCAGCTCGGCCTCACCATGTCCTACCGCGAGATCAAGGGCCTGATCGAGATCGTCGGCAAGGCGGGCGCGCTCGAGATCCTGCTGGAGGGGCGGATCTTCGGGCCCGAGCGGGCGCTGCAGATGGGCCTCGTCAGCCGCGTGCTGCCTGATGAGCGGCTGGAAGCCGAGGCTGCCGAGACGGCCGAGCGCATCGCCGAGGGCGCGCCGCTCGTGGCGCGCTGGCACAAGAAATTCGTGCGCCGGCTGCTCGACCCGCGGCCGCTCTCGGAGGAGGAGCTGGAGGAGGGCTTCGCCTCGATCCAGACCGAGGATTACCGGATCGGGGTCGAAGCCTTTCTCGCCAAGCGCAAGCCGCATTTCACCGGGTCCTGATACCGGAACGGCCCCCACATCCCGTCGTTGACGGAAGGAGTACCCGTTACGATGGGAGGACTCCCATGCCTCTTCGCTCGCTTCTGCTTGGCGCGGCCGCCGCGGCTCTTCTGGCCGGGACGGCGGCGGCCCAGACCGGCTCCTTCACCACCGGCGGCTCCGGGACCGGCACATTGAGCGCGGGCGGAACCGGCACCGGCGCCGGAACGAACACCGGATCGGGGCCGAGCCAGCTCCTGCCCCAGGGCGGCGTCGGGAGCGGGGAACTCCAGCGCAGCCTGTCGGGCTTGCCCCAGCAGGGCGGGAGCGCCCTCGACGCCGCCGGCTCGGCCGTGACCGGTTTCGGAGCCGACAGCGGCCCGATCGCGACCACGCCCACGCCCTTGAACGCCCCCTCGGCCTTCTCCGGGACCAATGGCGCGGTGGTGCTCACCCCGACCCCGCGCAACGCGCCCGTGATCGGCTCCACCGCCGTTCCGCCGATGTTCGGGACCGGCGTGCCGCCCTTGAGCGGCGATACCGGCCTCGGCATCGCGGTGGAGGGCTTGGGGACCGGCACCGGCGGCCAAGCCGGCCTCGTGCGCGGCGCGTTCGTGCGCTCGGACGGGCAAATCCTGTCCGCCTCGGAATTTGCGCGGCTGCAGCGGCAGTTCAGAGCCCAGCAGAACCAGGCCGGGGCGCAGGTGATCATCCTCTCCGGCTCGGTCTTCCAGGGCACCGCGGACCGGCCGAACGTCGTGGTCGTGCCGACGGGGCGGGGCACGGCCGGCCAGGCGCGCGGCCTCACCGCCCAGACGCTGCGGCGCGGCCAGCCGGTCCTGCAGGGCACGGTCGAGGCGCCCCGCGTCATTGCGCTCGCCCCGTCGCCCGGCAACGTCCTGGTCGTCCAGGGCAGTCAATTCGCAAATACGACCGGCCAGATCCGGGCCCAGATCGTCGAGCTTCCGGCCGAGTAGGGCCTCGGCCAGGGGAGAGGCCGCGCGGACTTCCGGTCCGGGCGGCTTCTCCTTATTGTCCCGCCCCAGGACTCGTCGCCTCAGCGGCCCTAGCTGTCGCCTCCAAGCCGGACCGCCCGGCCCGAGGCGGGCTAAGGATCGCCGCCGGCCGGCGCTCCGCGTCGGCCTGTAGCTCTGTTCCGGGGGAAATCCATGAAATCGCATGTGCGCGTCGCAGTGATCGGCGGGGGCGTCGTCGGCTGCAGCGTCCTCTACCACCTGACCAAGCTCGGCTGGCGCGACGTGCTCCTGATCGAGCGCTCGGAGCTGACCTCGGGCTCCACTTGGCACGCGGCGGGCGGCTTCCACACGCTCAACGCCGACACCAACATGGCTGCGCTGCAGGGCTACACGATCCGGCTCTACAAGGAGCTGGAGCAGATCAGCGGCCAGGCCTGCGGCCTGCATCATGTCGGCGGCATCACGCTGGCGACCACGCCCGAGCGGCTCGACTACCTCAAGGCGGCGCGCGCCAAGCATCGGTATATGGGCCTGGAGACCGAGATCGTCGGGCCCGAGGAGATCAGGAAGCTCTCACCCATCACCAACACCGAGGGGGTGCTGGGCGCGCTCTACGATCCGCTGGACGGCCATCTCGACCCGTCGGGCACGACCCATGCCTATGCCAAGGCCGCGCGGATGCAAGGGGCCGAGATCTCCTTGCGCAATCGCGTGCTGGAGCTCAATCCGCAGAAGGACGGGACCTGGGAGGTCGTGACCGAGCAGGGCACCGTCCGCGCCGAGCATGTGGTGAACGCGGGCGGGCTCTGGGCGCGCGAGGTCGGCGCCATGGCCGGCGTCTATCACCCGCTCCACCCGATGGAGCACCAGTATCTGGTCACCGAGGACATCCCGGAGGTCTATCAGCGCGGCGCCGAGCTGCCGCATGTCATGGACCCGGCCGGCGAGAGCTATCTGCGCCAGGAGGGCAGGGGACTCGTCATCGGCTTCTACGAGCAGGATTGCGAGCCCTGGGCGGTCAAGGGCACGCCCTGGACCTTTGGCCACGAGCTCCTGCCCGACAAGCTCGACCGCATCGGCCATTCGCTCGACATCGCCTATGAGCGCTTTCCGGTGCTGGCCAAGGCCGGCATCAAGCGCATCATCAATGGCCCCTTCACCTTCGCCCCCGACGGCAACCCGCTGGTCGGCCCGATGCCGGGCTTGCGCGGCTACTGGGCGGCCTGCGCGGTCATGGCCGGCTTCAGCCAGGGCGGCGGCGTCGGCCTCACGCTCGCGGAATGGATGGTCGAGGGCGAGCCCTCGCGCGACGTGTTCGCCATGGATGTGGCGCGGTTCGGCGACTACACGACGCCGCCCTACACGCGCGCCAAGGTGCGCGAGAACTATCAGCGCCGCTTCGCCATCTCCTACCCCAACGAGGAGCTGCCGGCGGCGCGCCCGCACCACACCACGCCCGCTTACGCGGTGTGGAAGAGCCTCGGCGCGGTGTTCGGCGTCGGCTACGGGCTCGAGCATGTGAATTATTTCGCGAGGGCCGAGAGCGAGCGGTTCGAGACCCCGAGCTTCCGCCGCTCCAACGCCTTCGAGACGGTCGGGGCCGAGTGCCGCGCCGTGCGCGAGGCGGTCGGCATCAACGAGATCCACAATTTCGGCAAGTACGAGGTCACCGGGCCGGAGGCCGAATCCTGGCTCAACTGGATCATGGCCGGGCGCATGCCCAAGGAGGGCAGGGTCGCGCTCACGCCCATGCTCTCGCCCAAGGGCCGCATCATCGGCGACTTCACGATCGGGCGGCTCGGGCCTCAGCGGTTCCAGGTGGTCGCTTCCTACGGCGCGCAGGCCTATCACACGCGCTGGTTCGAGCGACACCTGCCCGAGCGCGGCGTCAAGATCCGCAACATGTCGCTGCGGCGCCTCGGCTTCCAGATCGCGGGCCCGAAGGCGCGCGAGCTGCTGCAGCGCGTGACCGATGCCGATGTGTCGAACGCGGCCTTCCCGTTCCTCTCGGTCCAGCGCATGGATGTGGGCCTCGCGCCGGCGATCGTGCAGCGCGTCACCTATACCGGCGATCTCGGCTACGAGATCTATGTGCCGGCGCGGTTCCAGGTGGCGCTCTACGAGGCGCTGACGGAAGCAGGCAAGGATCTCGGCCTGACGCCCTTCGGGATGCGGGCGATGATGTCGCTGAGGCTCGAGAAGTCCTTCGGATCGTGGCTGAGGGAATTCAAGCCGGACTACACCGCCGCCGAGACCGGGCTCGACCGCTTCATCTCTTTCAAGAAGAACGACTTCATCGGCCGCGACGCGGCCATGGCGGAGAAGCATCAGCCGCCCAAGCGCCGGCTCTGCACCTTCGTCGTGGACGCCGCCGACGCCGATGTCTGGGCCGACGAGCCTATCTGGCGCGACGGCAAGGTGGTGGGCTTCGTCACCTCCGGCGGCTATGCGCACTACGTGAAGAAGTCGGTCGCGCTCGGATTCGTGCCGGTGGAGATGATTAAGGACGGGGCGGAGTTCGAGATCGAGATCCTGGGCGACCTGCGCCGCGCGCGGCTGGTCACGCAGGCGCTGTTCGATCCCGACGGCGCGCGGATGCGGGGCTAGGGGCTCTAGGCCTCTCGCATCGCCTTGAGCAGTCGCTGCGCGTAACCGTCCGCGAGCGCATTGAGCGCGGCGGCGCCGTTGCCGTTGAAGGACGAGCCGTGCATCACCGCAATGGTGCGCGGCTCGAGCGCCGCCAGCCTGCGGATCGTGGGGGCGGTGTTCGGGGTTAGCGCGCTCGCCTTGAACAGGTCCTCCGCCGCCATGGCCGGCCCGACGATGTCGCCGTCGGTGACGGCGGGCTGCCCGTCTCCCAGATGCGTGAAGAGATCGCCGCCGAGCAGCGTGCCGGTGGTCTCCTCATGGAGCACGCAGGCTTCCCAGCCATGCGGCACGTGCGGCGTGTCGATGTAGCGTACGCGCTTCTCGCCCAGCTCCAGCACCGTGCCGTCCGTCAGCGCGCGCGGCGGGCGGTCGGCGAGGTCCTGGATCGAGACCATGCAGCCCGTGAGGCCGTGCACGATCTGGGCGTTCGGCGCAGCGGCGAGCCATTGGTTCATCGCTCCGCATTCGTCCGCCTCGACATGGCCGAAGCCGATCCAGCGCAGCTTCTCCAGCGGCAGGACGCGCGCCGCGGCGGCCGACACCGAAGCGAACAGCCCGCGCGGCCCGCAATGGAACAGAAGCGGCTCGTCGTCCAGCACCAGGAATTGGTTGAAGGTGAAGCCGCCGGGAAGGCCGTCTGCGGTCACGGCCGTCGACAGGCGCAGGATGCCGGGGGCGATCTCGTCGATGCGGGTATCCATGGACCGGGGGCTCCTAGCCGCAGGTGAATCGATCCGGAAGTGTCATTGAGGTGAAATGCACCTGAAGTAACGTTAAGCCGTGGGATTGAGCTTATTCGCAACGATTTGACCATTGACAGTTCCGGTGCATAACTTGTGATCGAACTGTCAGAAGCCATAAGGGCCGGACGAACGGCCTGACGAACGGGCAAGGGAGACGAAAACATGAGGACCACCACCTGGACACGCGGGAGCCTCGGCGCCTTGGCGCTGGGGGCCGCTGCCTTCTTTGCATTGCCGACCGCGGCGGCCGATCTAACCGTCTACACGGCAATCGAAGCCGACCAGCTGCAAGGCTATAAGGAGGCTTTCGAGGCCGACAATCCCGACATCACCATCAACTGGGTACGCGATTCGACCGGGGTCGTCACCGCCAAGCTTCTGGCCGAAAAGAGCAACCCTCAGGCCGACGTGATCTGGGGCCTGGCCGCCACTTCACTCCAGCTCCTCGACGCCGAAGGAATGCTGGAGCCCTACGCGCCGGCGGGGCTCGACAAGCTCTCGCCGAAGTTCCGCGACAAGAGCGACCCGCCGGCCTGGGTCGGGATGGATGCCTGGGGCGCGGTGATCTGCTTCAACACCGTCGAGGCCGAGAAGCAAGGTTTGAAAAAGCCGGAGAGCTGGGCCGATCTCACCAAGCCCGAATATGCCGGCAAGGTGGTGATGCCGAACCCGGCCTCCTCGGGCACCGGCTATCTCATGGTGTCGAGCTGGTTGCAGATGATGGGCGAGGAAAAGGGCTGGCAATATCTCGACGCCTTCCACAACAACGCCGCCGTCTATACCCATTCGGGCTCCAAGCCCTGCAAGATGGCGGCAGCCGGCGAGTATCCGATCGGCCTCTCCTTCGAATACCGGGCCGCCAAGTCGAAGGCCGAGGGCGCGCCCATCGACATCGTCTATCCCAAGGAAGGCCTCGGTTGGGACATGGAGGCGACCGCCATCGTCAAGGGCACCGATCAGCTCGAAGCCGCCAAGAAGCTGGTCGACTGGTCGATCTCCAAGAAGGCCAACGAGATGTATGCCAAGGGCTACGCCGTCGTCGCCATGCCGGGCGCGGCGCAGAAGCTCGAATACATCCCCGAGAATTATGAATCGATGCTGATCGACAACGACTTCGACTGGGCCGCCAGGGAGCGCGAGCGCATCCTGGCCGAGTGGTCGAAGCGTTACGACACCAAATCGGAGCCGAAGACCTGAGCCTCGGCTGATCCTTGGCGTCTGCCCTGCCGGTCGGGCATCATGCCGGCGGGCAGGGCGGGGCCAAGACGATGATCGAACCGATGACCGGGAGCCTGACACCGGTCGCCGCCAACCGGCGGGACCGGCCCTATTTGCAGATCGAGGAGGTGACGAAGCGGTTCGGCGCCTTCACCGCGCTCGACCGCGTATCGCTGGAGGTCTTCGCCGGTGAGTTCGTGTGCTTCCTTGGGCCGTCGGGCTGCGGCAAGACCACGCTGCTGCGCGCCATCGCCGGCCTCGACCCGCAGACGAGCGGGCGCATCCTCCAGGAGGGCCGCGACATCTCGCGCCTGCCGCCGTCCAAGCGCGATTTCGGCATCGTGTTCCAGTCCTACGCCCTTTTCCCGAATCTCACCGTCGATAAGAACGTCGCCTACGGACTGGACAGCCGCCACCGTCCCCGCGCGGAGGTCACGGCGCGGGTGAAGGAGCTGCTGGAGCTCGTCGGCCTGCCGAAACAGGGGCCCAAATACCCGGCCCAGCTCTCCGGCGGCCAGCAGCAGCGGGTGGCGCTGGCGCGCGCGCTGGCGACTTCGCCGGGCTTGCTCCTGCTCGACGAACCGCTGTCGGCCCTCGATGCGCGGGTGCGGGTGCGCCTTCGGCACGAGATCCGCTCGCTGCACCGGCGGCTCGGCGTCACCACCATCATGGTCACGCATGATCAGGAGGAGGCGCTGACCATGGCGGACCGCATCGTGGTGATGAACCAGGGAGTGATCGACCAGGTCGGCACCCCGGTCGAGATCTACCGGCATCCGGCGACCCCCTTCGTCGCCGATTTCGTTGGCTCGATGAACTTCCTAAGCGGCATCGTCATCGCGCCCGGGCGCGTGCGGGCCGCGGGGACCGAGCTGGTTTACGCCGACGGGGCGCCGCATCTGCCGCAGGGCAGCGCGGTGTCGGTCTGCCTCCGGCCCGAGGATGTGACGATCCGCGGCGTCGGCCCCGGTCAGGAGAATGTGGTGCCGGCGCGCATCCGCGATCTCGAGTTCCTCGGCTCCTTCTGCCGCGGCACGCTGGAGCCGCTGCAGGGCGAGGCGGCGTCCATCCTTGCCGATTTCTCGATCAATGCGGTGCGCGATCTTGGGCTGGGCAGCGGCATCGACGTGCTGGTCAGGCTGCCGCCCGACCGTTTGCGGGTGTTTGCGGCGGGGTAGGAATGGTCGCGCCGGTTGCACCGATCCCCCTCCCTGACCCTTCCTCGCAAGAGGGAAGGG
>JAREAF010000516.1 GCA_029240475.1 Rhodospirillales bacterium
TCGCCGAGCCTTCGCCTCCGCCTCCCGATCCCTACCGCATCCCGCCGCCTGTTCAGCCGCCTACTCGTCCAGCCGTGGCCCGCTATGGCCGTCGCCGTTCTGTGCAATCCCCTTACTCGTGAGCCGCCATGCCGACTAGTGCAGCAGAGCTGGAGCGCCAGCGGCTTGAGTATGAGTTGGCGCGGTGGCGAGCGCACCGGCTCAACCCCGCCAGGCGCACGCGTAGCGGCCAGGATGAGGTCGAGTTCAAGTCCGACGCCGAGTTCCGGCAGGTCGAGGCCGATCTGGAGCGGCGGCTGGCTGCTGCCACCGCGGTCGCCGCCGGCTCTACGAGCGGCGTTCGGCGTCGCGTTCGTGTCGTTTCCGTGAGAGATCTGTAGGCCGTGCCGAAGCCTCACCTTCGGTACGACTGGTCGGCGGGCAGCGCGCGGGCGGTAGCGCCCGATGTCTCGCAGATCCGGGCCTCCATGGGCTTTGACGCCACGCGCAACACACGGCGCATGGCTCGCGTCCCGATCAGCTCGCAGCACACAAATTCCTATCTGACTTCGGAGGGCACTCGGCTTCGCGCCCGTGCCGAAGATGCGGCCCGGAACAACGCCTACGTCACGTCGGCTGCGGACAGCTTCACGGCCAATTTGATCGGCACCGGTATCAAGCCGTCTTTCCTGATCAAGGCCGTCGCCAAGAAGCGGGAGGTCCAGCAACTCTGGGCCGATTGGACCGATGAGGCGGACGCCGAGGGCATCACGGACTATTACGGTCTTCAGGCGCTGATTGGCCGGGCGCTGTTCAGCCAGGGGGAGATTTTCGCCCGCTTCCGCCCGCGCCGCTTCGACGAAGGCTACACGGTACCGCTGCAGATTCAGCTGATACCCGCGGCGATGGTGCCGATCGATTTGAACCGGACTGAGCCGACCGGGCGCGTGACCCGCATGGGCATCGAGTTCAATCAGATCGGGCAGCGGACTGCGTATTGGTGTTATCGGAACCACCCGAACGACAGCACCGTGCCCTTTGATGCCAACACCGCGGAATTGGTCCCGGTCCCGGCATCGGAGATCATGCACATCTACTGGCCTGGTGATCCTGGCCAGATCAGGGGCACGCCGAAGTCGGCGTCTTCGATCGTTCGCCTGTTTCTGCTCGACAGCTACGACGACCACGAGCTTGAGAGAAAGCGCACGGCCGCTTTGTTCACGAGCTTTGTGACCAAGACGACGCCAACCGAAGCGGTGTTCGGCGAGCAAGATGTGGCCGCCAACGCCGGAGTGCCGGACGGCTTTAACATGGGCAGCCACGCCGGGGCTGGTGGCCTTGAGGACCCGGTGGCTTACCTGGCGCCCGGCATGCTGCACTATCTCCTGCCCGGCGAGAGCGTCGAGAATGCGGCCCCGGCTGACGTCGGCAACAGCTACGAGCCTTTCCAGTACCGGAATCTGACCGCCGCCGCCTCCGGCATGGGCGTGCCTTACGCAAAGATGACGGGCGATCTCAAGGGCACCAGCTACGGCAGCCAGCGGGCCGCCGATCTCGAGTTTCGGCGCCGTCTTGAGCAGCTTCAGTGGGGCTCGGTCATCTACCAGTTCTGCCGGCCGGTGGTGCAGCGTTGGCTCGATACGGCCGTGCTTTCTCGGGCCATCAACCTGCGGAATTATGCCGAGCGCCGTCGGGAGTACGTTCGGGTCAAGCACATCACTCCGGCCTGGCCGTGGATCGACCCGCTGAAGGACATGCAGGCCGAGCAGATCGCAGTGAAGGAGCGGTGGAAGGCCCGCGCCGACGTGATCGAGGCCACGGGCTTTGATGCCGAGGAGGTCGACGAGCGAATCAAAGCCGATCAGACGCGGGAAACCGACCTCGGAATCGTCGTGCCGCGGCCAGACGCTCCGCCCGCGATAAGTGGCGCTCCGGCGCCGCCTCAGGGGGCGGAGCCTGAACCGGAGCAGGAGCAGGCGTCGGCTCGGCGGCAGGAGGCTGCATAATCAGGTCGAACATCCGGAGCGCCGCGTTGAGTTCCTGCCGGATCGTGTAGTCGACGGGCAGCTGCATCCCGTCTACTTCGTCCGGGTGAATCATGTGGGAAATGGCCCTATCATTCTTAATGAAGGTCACCACCGGTCCTTCCCGGCGGTCGCCCATTTCGAACCTAATGTCCGGTCTCGCCTGCGTCACACTGATGGCCGCTTCGAGCATGGCATTTCTGAGCGTCATGTAGTCCATCGTTCTTCCCTCATTCCTTGACTGGATCGTCAAGTCTTGCGATGTGAGCGGTCGTGCAGGGTGGAGGCGTCGGGAATCGAACCCAATGGAGTTGACTGGCAAGAACGCTCTGGGCACCAGCCCACGCCCCACTGACCTGAGAAGGCCGCCCGTCGGGTAGGAGGAAACGAGGTGCGCTAACACCTCTATCCCCTACTCGACCCGGCTCTCCTTTGTCGCTGGCTCTAGTGCCCCGGCACGCGGGCGGCAAGTCCCGGCATGGCCGGGATGGCGGTGCACTCGGCGGGCCGGGCGGCTTCTTTCGGTCGCTGCCATGTGTAGGCCAGGATGCGCGTTCGCTGGGGCAGGGGTACGGGCTGGGTGCTATCGAGGATCAGCTCCCGGACGCTCTCGCTTAGGATGTGCTCACGGTTCCACTGCCGGGACGGGATTACGAGCAGGCCCTCCTCGAAGCACTGGAAGAGGAGCTGGAGCGCTTCGGGCGTGGAGATTACCGCCCGGCCGGTGCGCGGGTCGGCCGCGAACTCGTGCTTGCCGTCGAACTCGTGCATCTTCGAAGGGCTGAAGCGGACATCGAACCGGCCGAGATAGTAGAGCGCCCCCAGCTCCTCGGTCGTGACCAGGACCGGCACCCGCGCCGTCAGGGGCTCCAGGAGCGGCTTGGCGGCCGGCCAGTCCGGGTTCGGCTGCTCGCCCGGCACCGGCACGTCGGCCAAAAAGGTGGCGGTCCGGATCGAGGCCGGGTTCGCCACCAGGAGGAAAAGAAGCGCCATGGCGGCAAGGCCCACGGCAACCGGGCGGGACCAACGTTCCGGAAGCGGCAGAACCGGGTCGAGGCGGTCTGGCAGGCTGGTCAGGAAGCGGCGCAGCGGGCTCCAGAGGGCAGCCAGGCCGATGCCCCA
>JAREAF010000517.1 GCA_029240475.1 Rhodospirillales bacterium
CCGGCGCGCGACCGGCAGCGCGGCGACCGCCGGGCCTGGCGCGCCGGCCGACGCGATCGAGCCGACGAGTCGCTCGAGCTTCTCGACCCGCTGCGTCAGGTCCAGGATCACGGCGTCGCGCTGCGCCAAGGCCTGATGCAGAACCTCGACCGCAGTGGACCCATCGGGGGCCGGCTCCGGTGCCGAGCGGGTCTGGGCCGCCACGAAGCCGACGAGCCCCGCCGACGTCAGAAGGACAACGATCGAGGTTCGCGCCAGGGGCGGCTTCAAGACCCACCGCATTCTAGCGCAGAAACACGAAGTCGCTGGGGCGCGGCGCGAGCCCGTTCGGCGGCGCGATCCCATCCTGCCGCGCTACCACGAAGCCGACCTTGCCGAACTCCGGATAGTCCAGCCAGGCGTCCTCGAACCGCTCGGCCAGCATCGTCCGACTGCCGAACGCGGGATCGGCCAGCAGAACCCGGTTGCCGCGGGCGCCGCGGAACACCACGAAGTGGTTGTAGCCCTTCGTTCGGACCGGGACCATGATGGGCGCCCGCTCGAGCAGGTCGTCGAGATCGAGCCGGCCATAGCCGATTCCCGCGTAGCCGCGGGCGTCGACGTAGCGCTTGAGGTCGAGCAGGGAGAATCCGTGGCGCACCTGGACCAGGGCCGGGTTGGCCACGTAGGCCGCACGCCGGATCAGGCCCCTGGCGACCTCCCGCTCCGAGACCGGATCGCCGTGCTGATAGAGGATGGTGGCGAGCGCCGCGGCGCCACAGCTCAGGTCCCATTGCTGCACCACGACCCGGTCCTGGCGCGTCTCGAGGAGCGAGCGCACCGGCGCCGGCTGCGGTTCCGGCCCGGTGGCGCATGCCGAGGCGCCGATCAGGAGGAGAAGTCCGAGGGCCGGGCGCTGCATCCATGGCCTGCGGCGCATGGCCGTCGATATCAGTCGTCGCTCACCGGGGCTGCCGCGAGCAGACCCGGGTTCGGAGGATCGAACGCCACGGCGTCGAGCCCGGTGTTGAAGCCAGCCAATCCCGGCGCGGCCAGCGTGTTCGCGATCGTCCCGATATAGGCGAAAGAATCTGGATCCGCGCCGGTCAGCACGAGACCTTCGGAGAGCGCATCCGTGAAGGTGAGGCCGTCGCTCGAGAACGCCACGCCGAAGGTGAAGCCGATCGCCAGTGCGAAGTCCTCGGCGTCGGTCGTGGAGGTCTCTGCGAGGTTCAAGTACTCGTCCAGGATCAGCTCGGCCAAGCCCGCCAGGTCGACCGCTTCCGAGACCTGATCCAGATCCGCTGCGCTGGCGGCCCCGACGGCGGTTGCCAGGCTGGACGCGACGATCAGAGCCAGTGCTTTCCTTTTCATTGTCCTGCTCCCTGCACATCCTGCCGCTCGCGTTGACGAGTGAACGCGGGCTGGGCGTCACACCAGTTACGCCAGAGCACGCGCAACGCTGCTTCGAAGTGACGGGCGAAGCGCGGCGCATCGCACAGCGGGGAGGCCGCCACCCGGGCACGCTGAGCGCGCCGAATCGCGGCCTGGGCCCGCGGATCGCTGGCCAAGCCGACGCTGATCCGGACGTACTCGTCGGGATCGCGGGCGACCCACTCGGCGCGCCCCAAGCTCCGCAAGAAGCCAAGCGTCTGGCGCGAGACCGGGCGCGATCCGGGCAAGGTGACGATCGGCACGCCCTGCCAGAGCGCCTCCAGACTCGTGATCCCGCCCGAATAAGGAAACGGGTCGAGCGCGATGTCGATATCGCCGTACTCGGCGAGCATGGTGCGGTGCGGCGACCCTGCTCGAAGTTCCACACGTGCAGAATCAACCCCGAGCGCCTCGATCAGGCGGCGATATCGTGCCTGAGTTCCTGGCTCGCCTAGCGTGTGCCACTTCAACAGCAGCCGCGCCTCCGGAAGAGCTTGGAGCAGCCGGGCCCAGAGCCGGAGTACCTCAGGCGTGACCTTGGCGAGATTGTTGAAGCTGCCGAAGGTGACATGGCCACGCTCCAGCACCGGCGGCGGCTCGGGCGGTGGGGCGTACTCCGGCGGTGCGTAGCAGAACCGCGTCTCGGGCAGACGGACTACCCGCTCAACGAACCAGCGCTCCTCGCCCGACGGTACCGTCGCCTCGTCCATGAGCACATAGTCGATGGCGCGCAGCCCGGTCGTATAGGGGTAGCCGATCCAACTCACCTGGACCGGAGCGGGCTTCAGGGCGAACAGAGTGAGCCGGTTGCCGGCGGTATGGCCCGCCAGATCGATCAGAACATTGATGCCGTCGGCACGGATCGCTTCGGCGAGCATCGCATCGGTCATGTCCAGCGTCGACCGCCAGGACGTTGCCTTCGCTTTCAATCGCTCGGTCAGATCGTCCTCGGTTCTGCGACCGGAATAGCAGACGATCGGCACGCTATCCGGGTGCGCCGCCGCGAGCAGGGGCTCCACCAGATAGCCTACCGGATGGCGGAGGAAATCGGCGGACACCAAGCCTACGCGAAGCCGTCTTTGCGGATCCAAGGATTGGGCGTGGGTATCATAAGTACGGTTCGGATGGCCGTGGCAATCGGCCCACCGACAGTGGGCCGCGAACAGAGCGACGTCGTCTTGCGAGGGGTCGTAGTTGAGACAATAAAGATAATTGCTGTGCGCCTCGGCCAGGTCTGGCTGGATGCGCAGCGCGCGTTCATAGGCGGCCGCCGCGTCCTGGAAGAGGCCCATGTCCTTGAGGACATTGCCGCGATTGTTGTGCGCCAAGGCGTGGTTGGGGTCGATTTGGATGGCCTGATCGAACGCCGCTCGCGCGTCTTCCAGCCGCCATTGCTCTGCCAGGATCAAACCGAGTCTGAGGTGGGCGGCGGCGAGCTCCGGCCTGATCTCTAGCGCCTGACCACAGGCCTCCAGGGCCTCTCCAAGTCGGCCTTGCTGGTGAAGCACTTTGGCGCGGCCAAGAAGCGCCTCGGCATAGTCCGGCTTAACCCGCAATGCCTCGTCATAGGCGCCGATGGCCTGCTCCAGGCGACGCTCCCGCTCCAGAATGATGCCGCGATTGAAATGAGCTTGGGCAAGGCCGGGCTTGATCCGCAATGCCTGGTCATAGGCAGCGAGGGCCTCGGCAAACAGACCCAGCTCCTTGAGCGCATTGCCGCGGTTGAAGTGCACCTCGGCCACGGCCGGCCCGATCCGCAGGGCTCGATCGAAACTCTCGAGAGCCTGTTCGGTCCTTCCATGCGCCATCAGCGCAGCGCCCCGATTGATGTAGGCCTCGAGACAGTCCGGCTTGATCCGCAGCACCTGGTCGTAGGCGGCGATGGCCTGCTCCAACTGCCCCTGTCGTTCCAGGATGACGCCGCGATTGAAGTGCGCCCCGGCATAGCCCGGCGTGATGCTTAAGGCCCGATCGAAAGCCTGAAGAGCCTCCCCCAGTCGCGCTTGCTGCTGCAGGACCACGCCGCGATTTAAGTGTGCCTCAACGTAGTCCGGCTGCAGGTGTATCGCGTCCTCGTAGGCCGCGAGCGCCTCCTCGACCCTTCCTTGCCGCTGCAGGATCGCGCCGCGAGCATGATGCTGATGCGCTGCCGTCGGCTCGCACCGGATAGCCTGTTCGATGAGCGAAAGCGCTGCATCAATGTCGCCTGTCCGGTAGGCAGTGACACCAAGCAGGTACAGGGCGGCTGGATCGTCA
>JAREAF010000518.1 GCA_029240475.1 Rhodospirillales bacterium
GCTGCCATAGCGTCTGCCGAGGTTGCTGAACAGGGCGAAGCGGAGCTACTCTGACCTCGCTCTTCATGAGGGCATGGTTCGCGTCGTCGGGATAATCCCCCGCCGAGGTTCAGACCGCGTTCTTTGTGCAGGAGGCCATTCTTTCATTCCTGAATTCACGCCTTCGAGGAGCACCGCCGCGACAACTCGCGGTCGCTTGTGTATCATGCACGGCATACGCGCGTGTGGGCGAATTCGATTGGAGAGACTGATGGCCCTAAATCGACAGTTACTCTCAATCGCGCCGAGGGCCGAGGAAACGTTCGTGGACCTTTGGCTCGAACGGAAACGGAAGAAGGCTCGTGCCAAGGCAGCGGCTTTGAACGACAAGGAGCTTGAGAGCGTGATCGAGTGCTGGGACAAGAAGGCCATCGACGGTGAGAGTTTTCGGAAGTACCTGATCGAACGGTGACTGCTGGTCGGGCGAGGGTAGAACCTCACGGTGTTCGCCGCGGGGCGGCGGGTCTGGCACTCTCAACATGCGCAACAACTACGTCTCATATATTCCAATCGCCGTTTGCATAGTCGTCGTGCTCGGGATTGCGATCCGATGGGCGATCCGGCAGCGGAAGCTCGGGGACTGAATACTGGGGTTTTGCCCACCGGCCGGACTTGTAGTGGGACGTGATGCGCTTGAGACGATGCTCTCCCGGCCAATGCGCGCTCTGTGCGAGGAGATTGACAAGCGCGTGATGGCGTTCCTCGACCGCCCGATCGAGGGCGGACTGCCCCTACCTGTGGATCGACCCGACTTACGTGCGTGAGCCGGCTCACGGGGTTTTTTCGAGATGCCGCTCATGCCGGGCGCCTTGACGAGGTCGTGACACGCCCGTTCAGGTACCGTCCCGGCCGAAGCGGATTTACATACCCCGTAAGAACTCTGACCCCATGTAGCACGATAGTGAAATACAAGCCCTCAAGCATCCGGCAGCTCTCAATGACGAATGCGCCGGCGGCCGCACGCGTAAACACGGTGGGTTCGGGAGGGTACCTGACCTCGTGCCCTCGCTCGGCCAAAGCGCCCAGCAGATGCGGCACGAGCACGGAACCGGTGGCTGCCGCGGCGCCGGCCACGTCCGGGGCCGGCTTCCGAACGGAGCGTCGGTCGTGCTGCACAAGGATGTTTGCGAGGGCATCGCGCCGATCTCATCTCTGCCCGGCCGTTACTAGGGCGCGTTCGTTGTCAGTCGGCCTTCCGCAGGCTCCTGATCGCGACGCTTCGGCGCCGAAGCACACGACGACATCCTCCCCGTCGGCTGGCTGTTTAACGGCCACGGAGGGATGCGCCGGAGCAAGCCGTATGCTCCACCTGAGCAGCGCGATGATCGCAGTTGCCACGAACAGAAGCTGGTGAACGTTCAGCACCGGATGCATCATCGGCTTCCTCCCTGCTGCAGGGTATCCACGCCACTGGTCTGCGGCGGTTGTTCGTCCGTGTTCGTAGGCGGATCGAGGTACCCAACCAGGCGAGCTATCTCCCTTGGGATCGGCTCCTTCAGAACGTCGGCGTAGAGATGTGCAATGCTTCGCCCGATCCCGAGCTGCCGCCCGCGCTCAACAGACATCAGACGTTCCGCATAGTCACGAACGATCGTGTTGGTCGGTGCGCAAATACCCAATTTACGGCTCCACATACATCAAGAGAGCTGTCTCACCGGGATCGGTACCGACCCGCTTCTCAATGGTAGCCAAATCACGGGATCCAAAGCCAACGAGCCGAGGGGCCCGCGGGGCATTTTTGTCGGAATAGATATAGAGGGGAGTGCGCGGGGAGCCGTTCTGCGGATCGAGTCCCACAACACGGCGGGCCCAGTGACACTCTTGACCAGACACCGGGGGCCGGCGAGCGGCCTGGCGCGGTGATTCTGTCCCGACTCTTCCCAGGATGCCGGCGCTTTTTTGTCGAAGTCATATAGAGGGAAGTGCGCGGGGAGCCGCATAGCCGCGCTTCTATGATCTGCGGATCGAGTCACACAACATGACACTCTGGTCCGAGCCAGCGGGCAATGCGCGATCCGCAACTTAGAGCCGATGGGGGCATCTCGTGCAGCGTAAGACGCCTGACGAGGCTAAGCAGGCTAACATCGCCATGATGGGGAAGCCGCTCGGGGAGCAGTACTCGCTCCTGTGGCAAGAAGTGATGGCGCTTCACGCGAGCTGGCACGAGTATGTCGAGCTGTTCGGGACAAACCTCGAGCGCGTAGAGGTGCTGAACCGAGCGGCGCCGAGCTTTTTCGGAACGCTCCAGAATGAACTGTGGGACGGCATCCTGCTTGGAATCGCACGTCTGACCGACTCCTCTAGTTCTGGTCGGAAGTCTAATCTGAGTGTTGAGAACTTGCCCGCACTGATCGATGATCCGAAGATTAAGGCGGCCGTTGAGTCACTTGTCGCAAAAGCTCGGGAACGAAGCTCGTTTTGTCGAGACTGGCGAAACCGTCGGATCGCGCATCGCGATCTCACGCTTGCCCTCGACCGGATTGCTTCTCCTCTTGAAGGGGCGAGCCGGATAAAAGTGAGCGAGGCCCTGGCAGCACTCGCTGAAATACTGAACGCGGTGCAGGTCCGCTATGAAGGCGGCATTACGCATTATGATCCAGTGCCCGGATCGGAGGGCGCACTGACGCTCCTGCATATCTTGGACGAAGGACTCGAAGCCCGTGAAAGGCGCCTAGAACGTTTTCAGAAAGGCAGTGCATCAGAGGATGATTACCGCCGCTTAAGAAGGAGCTTTTGAGACGTCTCATGGCTCAAGCACGGTTACATACCCAGACGGCGCTGGCGGCCGTTTATCTGGTGCTGTCTGGATTGCGCAATTTCTACTTTCACGTGACCACGGCCTATAACATCCTTCGCCATTGCGGCGTCGAGCTCGGCAAGCGCGACTTTCTCGGCTCCACGCCGAAACAGTGATTGCTGTGGAGTGTCGCACGGCTAGCACAACCTTCGCATCCTTACTGGCTCTCGCGTCGACCACTGTTGTTGCCCCTTAATTCCCGGACAGGCCCTCTGGGGTTGATCGGGCGATGAACTCGCGGGGCGAACGGTAACCCAACGCGCGATGGGGGTGAATT
>JAREAF010000519.1 GCA_029240475.1 Rhodospirillales bacterium
GGGTCGAGCAGCGATTCATAGTGCGTCACATGATGCTCCTCGATCATCGCGATCTCGAGATAGAGGGCGCGCGCGATCGGGTTGGTGGGGCGGTTGCCGACATTCATGTAGAAATTCATGGTCTGCTGCTCGGCCGCCGTGATCGTCAGCGCGTGCAGGAGCGAGAGCGGATCGCCCGATTTGTGGTCGAGCGGCATGCGCACATCGTCATGGGGATGGCGATGCTCCATCGCCGTCGGGCGGCCGGGGATGATTTCCGTGTAATGGCCGACGATGTCCTCCGCGCGCTTCTTCTCCAAGAGGTCGAGCAGGTTGGCGTAGCGGTAGAGATGGTCGAAATCCTCCAATAATCCGAACTCATAGCACTGCCGGGCATAGGGATCGGGCTCTTGCTGCGCCACCCACGCGGTGAGGTCGACCGCGACCTGCTCATAGCCGATCGTGTTCTCCAGGATCGTCTCCTCGCCCGGGATCAGGCCGGAGACCGCCTTCTGCTGCTGCTGCTCGACGCGCCGGATCTGCGCCAGCTGGCGCTTCAGGTCGAGATCGGCCGTGTGCCGCGCGAACTGGTGGCTGTGCAGGATCGATTCGACCTCCACGCCATTCATCGCGATCACGCGGCAGCGGGTATAGGGATGGACGGACGCCTTGTCGTAGGGCTCGCCGGCCAGCTCGCGCCAGCTGCGCAGCTGTTTGTCGAGCGGAATGCCCTTTTCCTTCATCGGATCGAACGCCATTGGCCGAGCTCCATCGCATTGGGGGAATGGAGGCTCAACAGGAGGTCGGCCGGGCCGTTCCGAAGCTAAAAATTGCGGCGATAGACGCCCGGCTTTCGTCGGAAAACAGTTGTGTTCAGCGCGGCGCGAGGAACGCCTCGGTCTCGGCGACCGCTTCGGCGAGGCCGACGCGGCGCGGCTCGGCGCCCTCGGGAAAAGCCGCGAGCAGGCGTGACGGCATCATGCGGTCGAGCAGCACGAACACGCCGCGATCGTCGGCGCGGCGGATCAGCCGGCCGAATGCCTGCCGCAACCTCAGCCGCGCCACCGCATCGTCATAGTCCGAGGCGCGCCCGCCCTCGGCCACATGCGCCGCGCGCCGCGCCTTATGCAGGATGCTCGGCCTCGGCCAGGGCACGCGATCGAAGACGATGAGGCGCAAGGAGCGGCCCGGCACGTCCACGCCATCGCGGACGGCGTCGGTGCCCAAGAGGCACGCATCCTCCTCGGCGCGGAAGATGTCGACCAGGGTCGTCGTGTCGAGCCCGTCGACATGCTGCGCGTAGAGAGGCAGGCCTGCCTCCTCGAGCGGCCGCGCGATGCGGCCATGGACCGCGCGCAGGCGCTCGATCGCGGTGAAGAGCCCGAGCGCGCCGCCGCCTGCCGCCAGGAACAGCACCCGGAAGGCGGCGGAGACCGCGCCCACATCCTCCCGCCGGACATCGGTGATGAGGAAGGTGCGCGTTTGCTCGCCATAGTCGAAGGGCGAGGGGATGCGCGCCCGGCGCGCGGGGACCGGCAGGTGGCGCGCGCCGGTGCGCCGCTCGGCATCGACCCATCCTCCGGCCGCGTCGGCGGCGGCGTCGGTCAGCGTCGCCGAGGTGACCAGCACGCCATGCGCGGGCTCCAGCACCGCCTCGGCGAGCGGAACGGTGGGATCGACCCAATGCCGATGCAGGCCGAGATCGAAGACGCGCCGGCCGATCCGCTCGATCCCCATCCAGTCGACGAATTCCGCCGGCGTGCCGCGCGCGAGCGCCTTCAGCATTCCGCGCCAGGCGCCCAGCTCGATCACCGCGCGCCGGCGCAACCCCCGCACCATGCCCTCGATGCGAAGCCTCGTCTGCGGCTCCAGCGTGGCGGATTCGTCCTCAAGCATCGCCTGCAGGCGCTTCATCAGCTCGGTCAAGGGTTCGGCGATGCGGGCCAGCGACTCGCTGAGGGCCGCGGCCGCTTCGAGGAGGCCGGGCACGGCAGGATGGGTCTCGGTCTCGAGATCGTAGAAAGCCTGCGCGTCAGTGCGCGCCTCGACCTGACGCTTGATGAGAGTCAGCACCGTCTCGGCCGCGCCGCGCGGGCGTCCTTCAGAAACGCGTTCCAGCCAGCCTTCGCCGGGCAAGGCGTGAGCGGCGCGCAATGCCGTGTGCAGGACGGCGATCGAGGCCTCGTCCGCCGCGATCAGGTCCTCGAGCCGCCGCTCCAGCCCGCGCCGCCGGCGTCCTCCGGCGCCTTCGGGACCGAGAATCCAGCGCCGCAGCTCCTCCATCTCCTGCCCGGTGAGGTGGGCGGAGAAGGCCGAATCGGCCGCCTCGAACAGATGATGCCCCTCATCGAAGACATAGCGCGTGGGCTGCGCGCGCTCCTCGCCGAGGGCGGCCTGGATCAGCACCAGCGCGTGATTGGCGATGACGATCTGGGCGCGGCGGGCGCGGCGCTGGCTCTTCTCGATGAAGCATTTGCGGTAATGCGGGCAGGCGGAATAGACGCACTCGCCGCGACGGTCGGACAGGCCGAGCGTGCGCCCGCGTCCGAACAGGTCGGCGAGCCAGCCGGGGAAGTCGCCGCCGACCATGTCGCCGTCGCGCGTGGCCGCGACCCAGCGCGCCATCAGCCCGAGCGCGATGGCATGGTCCCGCCGTCCGATCAACTCGCGGACCGCCTCTTCGTAATTGAGCAGGCAGAGATAGTTCTCCCGGCCCTTGCGCACGACGGCGCGCAGCGCCTTGACCGAGCGGCTGGGATAGAGCCGGTCCAGCTCGCGGTCGATCTGCTGCTGCAGGTTGCGCGTGAAGGTCGAGACCCAGACCGCCCCGCCATTCTTCTCCGCCCAGAGGCTCGCGGGCGCGATATAGCCCAGCGTCTTGCCGACCCCGGTGCCGGCTTCGGCCAGCACCATGTGCGGCGCGCCCTCCGCCTCGCGCGGCGCGAAGGCCTCGCTGACGGCGGACGCGTAGTCGGCCTGCTGCGGGCGCGGCTCGGCATCCGTGCCCAGGAGCTGCGCGAGGCGCGCACGGGCCTCCGCAGGATCGACGGGAAGATGGCCGGCCGCCGGCTCAGGCGCGTGCTCGGACCATTCCTCCAGCGCCCGCCAGGCCTCCAGCCCGGC
>JAREAF010000068.1 GCA_029240475.1 Rhodospirillales bacterium
CCCTTCCGCAACGTCCTGGAGACGATCGGCAACACGCCCCTGATCGAAGCGACGCGCCTGGATGCGGGGCCGTGCCAGTTGTTTCTCAAGCTCGAGAGCCAGAATCCCGGCGGCTCGATCAAGGACCGCATGGCGCTGTCCATGGTCGAGGCCGCCGAGCGCGACGGCAAGATCGGCCCGGGCGGCATGATCGTCGAGGCGACCGCCGGCAATACCGGCCTCGGCCTGGCGCTGGTCGCCGCGCAGAAGGGCTATCGGCTGCTGCTGGTCATTCCCGACAAGATGGCGCAGGAGAAGATCTTCCACCTGCGCGCGCTCGGCGCGGAGATCTACATCACGCGCTCGGACGTGGGCAAAGGCCATCCCGACTATTACCAGGACCTGGCGGAGCGGCTCGCACGCGAGCAGGGCGGCTTCTACGTGAACCAGTTCGCCAATCCCGCCAACCCGGACGCGCATGAGCGCACCACCGGGCCCGAGATCCTGGAGCAGATGGGCGGCGATCTGGACGCGGTCGTGGTCGGCGTCGGGTCGGGGGGCACGCTGACCGGCATCGGCCGATTCATGAAGCGGGCCGCGCCCAAGGTGAAGATGATCCTCGCCGACCCGCAGGGCTCGGTGCTGGCGCCCCTTCTCAAGACCGGCACCATGCCCAAGCCCGGCTCTTGGGTGGTGGAGGGCATCGGCGAGGATTTCGTGCCGCCGAACTGCGACCTGTCGCTGGTCTCCGAGGCGCTCACCGTCACCGACACAGAGTCGCTCGCCACCGCGCGCGACCTCCTGCGCAAGGAGGGCATCCTCGGCGGGTCCTCGACGGGCACGCTGCTGGCGGGAGCCTTGCGCTGGTGCCGGGCGCAGACCGCGCCCAAGCGCGTCGTGACGCTGGTCTGCGACAGCGGCAATAAGTACCTCTCGAAGATGTTCAACGATTACTGGATGATCGATCAGGGCTTCATCCAGCGCGAGCGCACGGGCGACCTGCGCGATCTCATCACGCGCCGCCATGCCGAGCGCGAGACGGTGACGGTCGCGCCGGACGACACGCTGATGATCGCCTATTCGCGGATGAAGCTCTACGACGTCTCGCAGCTGCCGGTCTTGGAGAAGGGCGAGGTCGTCGGGATCATCGACGAGTCCGACCTGCTGCTCGCGGTCTACGACAACGAGGCGGCGTTCCGCGAGCCGGTGCGCAGCGCGATGACCCCGCGCCTGGAGACGGTCGATTCCAGCGCCTCGCTCGAATCGCTGCTGCCGATCTTCGCGCAAGGGCATGTGGTGATCGTGAAGCACGAAGGCGAGTTCGCCGGCCTCATCACCCGGATCGACCTGATCAACCATCTGCGCCGCCGGCTGAAATAGAAGGACATGGGGGAGATGAACGACCGACCGCAGCCGCGGCGCAACCGTCCAGGTTTCGCCACCCGCACCATCCATGCCGGGCAGGAGCCGGACCCCACCACCGGCGCGGTGATGGTGCCGATCTACGCGACCTCGACCTATGTGCAGCAGAGCCCCGGCGTCCATAAGGGCTACGAATATTCGCGCAGCCAGAACCCGACGCGCATGGCCTACGAGCGCTGCATCGCCGATCTCGAGAACGGCATGCAGGGCTACGCCTTCGCCTCGGGCATGGCGGCGACCGCGACCATTCTCGACCTCCTGCCGACGGGCGCGCACGTCATCGCCATGGACGATCTCTATGGCGGCACCTTCCGCCTGTTCGAGCGGGTGCGGCGCGGCTCGGCGGGCCTCGCCTTCTCCTTCGTCGATCTGGCCGATCTCAATGCGGTCGAGGCGGCGACCCGTCCGGAGACGAAGCTGATCTGGATCGAGACGCCGACGAACCCGCTTCTGAAGCTGGTCGATCTCGAAGGCGTGGCGCGGATCGCCAAGCGGCGCGGCATCCTCACCGTCGCCGACAACACCTTCGCCTCGCCCTATGTGCAGCGGCCGATCGATTTCGGCGTCGACATGGTCATGCATTCGGCGACGAAATATCTCAACGGCCATTCCGACGTGGTCAACGGCGTTGCGGTCGTGGGCGATAACCGCGAGCTGGCCGAGCGCATGGCCTTCCTGCACAACGCGGTCGGCGCGATCGCCGGGCCGTTCGACAGCTTTCTCGCGCTCCGCGGATTGAAGACGCTCGCCTTGCGCATGGAGCGGCACTGCGCAAGTGGCGCCGCCATCGCCGAGTGGCTGGCGCGCCATCCCGCCATCGAGCGCGTCTATTATCCCGGGCTCCCCAGCCACCCGCAGCACGAACTCGCGCGCCGGCAGATGCACGGCTTCGGCGGCATGGTGACCGCGGTGCTCTCCGGCGGGTTGCCGAAGGCTAGGCGCTTCCTCGAGCGCTGCGAGATCTTCGCTTTGGCGGAGAGCCTCGGCGGCGTCGAGAGCCTGATCGAGCATCCGGCGATCATGACCCATGCCTCGATTCCGGCCGAGCAGCGCGCCCGGCTCGGCATCTCGGACGGGCTGGTGCGGCTCTCGGTCGGCGTGGAGGATCTGGACGACCTGATCGCCGATCTCGATCAGGCGCTGAAATGAGCTGATCGGGAGCCACGGAGCGCTTGCACAGCCGCCCCGGCTGTCCCAACTTCAGCCCCGCCCTCTCCCCCTTGAAGGAGCCTGGAAGAGCGATGATGGACAGCCTCTATGGCGCGCGCTCCGGAGTCGATCGCGCCTGGACCGGCGAGCCGCCCGATCCGATGGCGCGCCCCGACTATTACGACGGCGTCGTCCTGCGCCGCAGCATCGGCTATCTGATCGACTGCGTGATCCTGTTCCTGCTCGGCCTGGTCCTGACCGTGATCCTCTCGATCTTCGGGATCATCACCCTGGGGCTGGGCTTCCACCTCTTTCCCCTGCTCTCGATCGTGCCGATCGCCTACTCCACATTGCTGATCGGAGGACCCGATTCCTCCACTTTCGGCATGCGGCTCATGGACGTCCAGGTGCGCAGCTGGGGTGGGGAACGCCCCAACATGATCCAGGCGCTGGTCATGACCCTGCTGTTCTACGGCACAATCGCCATCACCTGGTTCTTCGGGCTGCTGGTGGTCTTCTTCAATATCCGCCGGCGCGCCGCCCACGACTTTCTGGCCGGAACCGTGGTGGTGCGACGTTTGCCGGCCTCCGCCGTTACAGTGAGAGAAGCCTGATCCAAGTAGCGGCCCGTCGGCATCGCTTGCAGCGGCAGGCTGGACTGGGCGACAATCCGTCGCCTGCGCCCAAAGGTGAGCGATGGCGATTCAAAGCCGCCCGGCCCCAAAGCTGTTCATGGTCACCTCGGAGCTGCCCTGCCCCTATCTGCCGGGCCGCTTCGAGCGCAAGCTCGTCACCGAGCTGACCGGGGCCAACGCGCAGGACCAGTACGAGCTCCTGTCGCGCGCCGGCTTCCGCCGCAGCCACTCCATCGCCTACCGTCCCGCCTGCACCGGGTGCATGGCCTGCGTGCCGGTGCGCATCGTCGTCGCAGGATTTCAGCTCGGCGGGTCGCTGGCGCGGATCCGCCGGCGCAACAGCGACCTGACCCTCTCGATCACGGTGCCGCGCGCGACGCGCGAGCAGTACGGGCTGTTCGGCCTCTATCTCGACCAGCGCCACGGCGACGGCGAGATGGCCGGCATGGATTTCCGCGACTACCGCGCGATGGTCGAGGACACGGCGGTGGACAGCCGCATGCTGGAGCTGCGCGACTCCTCCGATACCCTGCTGGCGGCCTGCCTCAGCGACTGGTCCTCGGACGGCGTCTCCGCCGTCTACAGCTTCTTCGCGCCTCAGGAATCGCGCCGCAGCCTGGGAAGTGAAATGATCTTGCGTTTGATCGACGTGGCGCGCAACGACAAGCTCCCCTACGTCTATCTCGGCTACTGGATTCAGAACAGCCGCAAGATGGGCTACAAGAGCCGCTTCCGTCCGCTCGAAGCGTTCGGGCCGAAGGGCTGGCAGCTTCTGCCCTAGCCTCTTTTCCGGGCCCGCGCGACCGTCTAGCCTCACAAGTGAACAAGACCAACCGGCCACACGGAAAGGCCGGGCGGCTTCACTCATGGGGAGATCGGATTTCGATGACTATCAAGCGGCGTCAATTCCTGACGAAGGCGGCGGCTGCCGGAACGGGCGCGGTGGCGGCCGGCACGTTCGCCAAGCCGGCGATCGCGCAGGAGCGCATGGAGTGGAAGATGGTGACGAGCTGGCCGAAGGGCCTGCCCGGCCTCGCCACCGGCGCGGAGCGGTTGGCGCAACGGATCGGCGACTTGTCGGGCGGACGCCTGACGGTGAAGGTCTATGCCGCGGGCGAGCTGGTCCCGGCCTTGCAGGTGCTGGACGCGGTGTCCAGCAGCACCGCGGAGATGGGCCATGACGCGTCCTACTATCACATCGGCAAGGTGCCGGCGGCCGGGTTCTACACCGCCGTTCCGTTCGGCATGACCGCGCAGGAGCTGAACGGCTGGGTTTATTTCGGCGGCGGGCAGGAGCTGTGGGACGAGCTCTACGCCCCGTTCGGCGTGAAGGCGTTCCTCGCCGGCAATACCGGCGTCCAGATGGGCGGCTGGTTCCGCAAGGAGGTCAAGTCGCCCGCCGACCTGAAGGGGCTGAAGTTCCGCATGCCCGGCCAGGGCGGACAGGTGCTGACGCGCCTGGGCGTGACCGTCGTCACGCTGCCCGGCGGCGAGATCTTCCAGAACCTGCAATCGGGCGCAATCGACGCCACCGAATGGGTCGGCCCGTACAACGACCTGTCGCTCGGCTTCTACAAGGTCGCCAAGTTCTATTACTGGCCGGGCTTCCACGAGCCGGGCTCGGGCCTGCAATGCACCATCAACAAGGCGAAGTGGGATTCGCTCTCGCCCGACCTGCAGCGGATCGTCGCCGCCGCCTGCTCGGCCGAGAACGACCTCATGCTGGCCGAGTTCAACGGCCGCAGCGGTCCCGCCCTGGCTACTCTCGTGCGCGAGCATGGGGTGCAGCTGCGCCAGTTCCCGAAATCGGTGCTGCAGGCCTATGGCCAGGCGTCGGGCGAGCTGATGCAGGAGCTCTATGACAACGGAGACGAGATCACCAAGAAGATCTGCGCCTCCTACTTCAAGTTCCGCAAGGACGCGCTGGCCTGGACGCGCATCAGCGACCAGGCCTATGCCAATGCCCGCCTGCTGGAGTTCAAATATCCGGAAGGCTGAGGCTCGTTCGGTGATGGGAGCGGCGCTGCGGGTGAACCCCGCGGCGCCGGTTCGGCTTTCTACTGCTCGGCCGGCGGGATCAGATCGTCGCCCGGTTCCTGAACTCCGAACTCCTCCGCGCCCGGCTCGCCCTCGGCGGGCGGGATCAGATCCTCGCCTTCCTCGGCGGGCATGAGATCATCGGCCGCGTCCCCCTCATCGGGGATCAGATCCTCCTCCTCCGGGTCGAGCGGCTGCTCCTCCTGCTCGGGGATGAGGCTGTCCTCTCCCTCCGCCGGCACGAGATCGCCGGTGTCTTCGAGGGCCGGGCCCTCGGCATAGACCAGGCGCGGCAGCCAGGTGGCAAGCGCGGGCGCCTCCCAAAGGACCCACAGGGCCACGAGCTGCAATGCGACGAACGGGATGACGCCACGATAGATCGCGCCCGTGCTGACGCTGCGTGGCGCGACCCCGCGCAGGTAAAAAAGCGAGAAACCGAAGGGCGGTGTCAGGAAGCTGGTCTGCAGGTTCACGCCAAACATGACGCCCAGCCAGATCGCATTCACGCCATCGAAGCCGAGCAGCACCGGCGCGGTGATCGGCACCATGATGAAGATGATCTCGAAGGTGTCGAGGAAGAAGCCGAGCAGGAACATCACCAGCATGACGGCGAGCACGGCCGCGCCCTCGCCGCCCGGCAAGCCGGTCAGCACGTCCTCCACCACACGCTCGCCGCCCAGGCCGCGGAACACCAGCGAGAAGACCGACGCGCCGAGCAGGATCACGAAGACCAGCGAGCTGATCTTCATCGTCGTGCGCATCACATCGACCAGGACGCCCAAGGACAGCTGCCGGCGCATGGCCGCCAGAAGCATCGCCCCGACGGCGCCCACGGAGGCCGATTCGGTCGGCGATGCGATGCCCCAGATGATCGAGCCGAGCACGGCAACCATCAGCAGCAAGGGCGGCAGGAGGGCGACCACCACCTTGCGCGGCAGGTCGCGTCGCTGCGCGGCATCCATGCGGATCGCCGGCGCGCTCGCGGGCTGGAACAGCGCCTTGCCGCCGACCCAGAGCATGTAGAGCCCGACCAGCAGGAAACCTGGGATGAAGGCGCCCACGAAGAGGTCGCCGACCGAGACCGGGTCGGGCGAGAAATTGCCCTTCGCCTGCTGCGCCGCCTGATTGGCGCCCTGCAGCATGTCGGCCATGAAGATCAGCACGGTCGAGGGCGGGATGATCTGACCCAAGGTGCCGGAGGCGCAGATGATGCCGGTCGCGAGCTTCTGGTCGTAGCCGGCGCGCAGCATCGCCGGCAGGCTGAGCAGGCCCATGGTGACCACGGTCGCGCCGACGATCCCGGTGGAGGCGGCAAGCAGCGCGCCGACTGCGATCACCGACAGGCCGAGGCCGCCCCGCATCGGCCCGAACAGCTGGCCCATGGTCTCGAGCAGCGCCTCGGCGATGCGCGAGCGCTCCAGCATCACGCCCATGAAGATGAAGAGGGGCACGGCCACCAGCACCTCGTTGACCATCACGCCGAAATAGCGGGAGGCAAGGCCGGTGAAGAGGATGAAGTCGAACGTCCCGAAGAGGTTGCCGATGACCGCGAAGATCAGCGCGGTCCCAGCGAGCGTGAAGGCGACGGGGTAGCCGATCAGCACGGCGAAGATGGTCGCCGCGAACATCGTCAGGGCGAGAATTTCGCCGATCGGTATCCCTGCCATGCCCCCTCCCCCTGCCGAGCCGCCGCTAATGGCCGCTCTGCGCGGGCGCATACTCCTCGCGCCCGGCGAGCACGAGGATGCTGCGCGCCGCGATCGCCAGGCCCTGCAACCCGACCAGCACGCAAAAGGCCGGGATCACCGATTTCAGGAGGAAGAAGCCGGGCAGCCCGTCCGATTGCGAAGAGGGCTCGAGCAGCCGCCAGGAGAGGATCTGGAACGGCATCCCGTAATAGATCACCACGCCGAGCCAGGGCAGCAGGAACACGAAGGTGCCGAAGAGGTCCACCACCGCCCGCCGGCGCGGGTCCATGCGGGCGTAGAAGATGTCGACGCGCACATGGCCGCCATGCAGCAGCGTGTAGCCCGCGCCCAGCATGAAGACGACGGCGTGCTGCCAGACATAGAGCTCTTGCAGCCAGATGAACCCGATCGAGAAGACGTAGCGCAGCACGACGACCAGGAAGCAGACCGCCACCGTGCCGAAGGTCAGCCATGCCACCACGCGCCCGACGACCTCATTGACGGCGTCGACGGCGCGGATGAAGGCGATCAACGCGCTCATCCGTCCTTAGTCCCCCAGAGGCGGAGCCTTCAACCGGCTCCTGTTCTTTGGCGCCCCCCGTGCGGGAGTGGAGCCTATTTGCGCAAAGGCTGCAACCGGGAAGTCAGCGGTCACGGATCAGGGTCCGGTGGCCAGGCTCAGCGGCCTGAAGTCAGAGGTCAGGTATCAGGAGTGCGGAGAGAGCAACCCTAGAGGTGACAAGAAATTCCCCTCCCCCCGTGCGGGAGAGGGTCAGGGAGGGAGGGTCCGGAGCCCAGAGCACAGAAAGCAGAAGTCAGAAAAGAGCTCTTTCTGACTTCTGACTTCTGATCTTCCCCCCACCCCGTCCCTCCCCCTCAAGGGGGGAAGGGGGAAGTACGTACGGCCGCCATGCCGACACGCTTCTGGCGGCTGACTTCTGACCTCTGACTTCTGACCTCTGACTTCTGACTTCTGACCTCTGACTACTGGAACCGGTTCCCCTTGGGGAAGCCGTTGGGCGGCAGGCGGCCGGCCTGGGCGCGCTTGCCGATCCAGGGCTTAAGGTCCGTCTCGGTGCGGGTGCGTTCGCCCGAGCGCCAGCTGAGGCCCTCGGCCAGCGTGAAGACCTTGGCGTCGGTCAGGCCCCCGTCCTTGTATTTCTGCAAGGTGACGCCGCGGCCGCGGCTCATCTCCGGCAGCTCGGCGAGCTCGAAGACGATGAGCTTGCGGTTCTCGCCGATGACGGCGACATGGTCGCCCTCGGCGGGCGTGCAGACCGCCGCCTCGACGCCCTCGGCAAGGTTCAGCACCTGCTTGCCGGCGCGGGTCTGGGCGACCACCTCGTCCTCCGGCACGACGAAGCCGCGCCCGTCCGCGGCCGCGACCAGCAGCTTGCGGCCGGGCTTGTGCACCAGGAGCTGCACCAGCTCCTGGTCGTTGCCGAGATCGAGCATCAGCCGCACGGGCTCGCCATGCCCGCGCCCGCCGGGGAGCTTGTCGATGGCGAGCGTGTAGAAGCGCCCGTTGGTGGCGAACAGCAGCAGCTTGTCCGTGCTCTGGCCGGTGAGCACGAAGCGCGCGCGGTCGCCTTCCTTGTATTTCACCTCGGCCAGCTGCTCGGGCGTGAGATGCCCCCTCATGGTGCGGATCCAGCCTTTGTCCGAGCAGATCACCGTCACCGGCTCGCGCTCGACCAGCGCCTCGATCGGGAACTCGATCGGCGCGGGCGCATCGGCGATCTCGGTGCGGCGGCGGCCCAGCGGGCCCGAGGACGGGAACTGCTTGCGCAGCGCCTCGATCTCTGCGGCGATGGTCTTCCAGCGCCGATCCTCGTCCTTCAGCAGGCCTTTGAGGTCCTTGCGCTCGGCGGTCAGCGACTTGTGCTCGCCCCTGATCTCGATCTCCTCGAGCTTGCGCAACGCGCGCAGGCGCATATTGAGGATCGCCTCGACCTGCGTGTCGGTGAGCTTCCACCGCCGCATCATCTTCGCCTTGGGGTCGTCCTCCTCGCGGATGATGCGGATCACCTCGTCGAGGTTGAGATAGGCGATGAGGAAGCCGTCGAGGATCTCCAGCCGCCGCTCGATCGCGGCCAGCCGGTTGTTGGTCCGGCGCACCAGTACGACGTGGCGGTGGTCGAGGAACGCCTTCAGCGCCTCGCGCAGATTCATCACGCGCGGCGTGTTGTCGGCGTCGAGCACGTTGAGATTGAGCGGGTAGCGGATCTCCAGGTCGGTCGCCCGGAACAGCGACTCCATCAGGATCTCGGGCTCGACGTTGCGGCTCTTGGGCTCGAGCACGATCCGCACATCCTCGGCGGATTCGTCGTGGATGTCGGCCAGGAGCGCGAGTTTCTTCTCCTGGAGGAGCTCGGCCATCCTCTCGATCAGGCGCGCCTTCGGCACCTGATAGGGGATCTCGGTGATGACCACCTGGTAAGTTCCGCCCTTGAGTGGTTCCTTGTTCCAGCGCGCGCGCAGGCGGAAGCTGCCGCGCCCGGTCTTGTAGGCCTCGATGACGCTCTCGCGCGGCTCGACGAGAATGCCGCCGGTCGGGAAATCCGGGCCGGGCATCAGCTCGACCAGCTTCTCGATGGTGGCGTTCGGATGCTTGATGAGGTGCAGGAGCGCCGAGGCGATCTCGACGATGTTGTGCGGCGGGATCGAGGTCGCCATGCCGACGGCGATGCCCTGCGCGCCGTTCGCGAGCAGGTTTGGGAACGCGGCCGGCATGACCACCGGCTCCTTGCCCTCCCCGTCATAGGTCGAGCGGAAATCGACCGCGTCCTCGTCGATGCCCTGCAGGAGCAGCTCGGCGACCGCCGTCAGCCGCGCCTCGGTGTAGCGCATGGCCGCCGCGTTATCGCCGTCGATATTGCCGAAATTGCCCTGCCCGTCGACGAGCGGATAGCGGACGGCGAATTCCTGCGCCAGGCGCACCAGCGCGTCATAGACCGCGACCTCGCCGTGCGGGTGGTATTT
>JAREAF010000520.1 GCA_029240475.1 Rhodospirillales bacterium
GATGGGCGATGCTGCGCCGCTCGCCGAAATCGGGACAACGCCAGGCCGGCCCGGGTAGGGCCGGCGCTCCGCAGCCCCGACAGCGCGCGCTCATGGCCAGAGCCGCGCGGCGCCGCGCACGCCGCTGGAATCGCCGTGCATGGGCGGCAGCAGCCGCGCCGCGAGCCGGTCGGAGAAGACCAGCTTCTCCAGCAGCGGCGGAACGCTCCCATAGAGTCGCACGAGGTTGGAAAGCCCCCCGCCCAGCACGATCGCCGCGGGGTCGAGGATGTTCACGACGACCGAGAGCCCGCGGGCGAGCCGGTCGGCATAGCGGGCGAGCGCCGCCTCCGCGCCCCCGTCGCCGGCCTCCGCGGCGCTGGCGATCTCCTCGGGACTCCAGCGCCGGCCAGTCATCCGCGCGTGGTCGCGCATCAGGGCGGGGCCGCTGAGCCAGGTCTCCAGGCATCCGGACCGCCCGCACCAGCAGCGTTCGCCCGGACGCTCATCGTCCGCGGGATAGGGTAGCGGCGTGTGCCCCCACTCTCCGGCGATGGCGTCCGCGCCGGTCAGTATCCGGCCCTCGACCACGATCCCGCCGCCGACCCCCGTCCCGAGAATTACGCCGAAGACGGGGCTCAATCCCGCCGCCGCACCGTCGGTCGCCTCCGACATCGCAAAGCAGTTGGCGTCGTTGGCGGCGCGGACCTCTCGATCCAGCCGGCGGGCGACGTCTCGGTCGAAAGGCCGCCCGTTCAGCCAGGTCGAGTTGGCGTTCTTGACCAGCCCCGTCGCCGGGGAGATGGCGCCCGGGATGCCGATGCCGACCTGGGCCGCCCCTCCGACCGCCTCGGCGGCGCCGACCAGCTCCGCCACGGCATCCAGGGGCGCATCATAATCCAGCGGCGGAGTTGGTGTCCTCTGGCGGAAAATTACGCGACCGGCCGAATCCAGCACGGCCACCTCGATCTTTGTGCCGCCGAGATCCACGCCGATGCACGCTTTCCCGACCATTCGGGGTACCTACAATATCGAAAGTATTTTCAGACAGTTTGTCGATAACCAATATTTAACGCGTGGGGTGGTACTGGTTACCACGATCTGGGGGGCCGGAACGCCGCTTTCGGCGGGCCGGAGCGAGGCAAGATGGGCTTTTCCGAGACAGTCCCGATCCGGGCACGCGAACGCCGACGCGGCGTGGGCAAGACCGTGCTCATCGTCGAGGACAACGAGCTTAACATGAAGCTCTTCCACGATCTGCTGGAAGCTCATGGCTATCAGATCCTGCAGACCCGCGACGGCATGGAGGCGCTGCAGATCGCACGCGACCACAAGCCCGACCTGATTCTCATGGACATTCAGCTGCCCGAGGTCTCGGGCCTGCAGGTCACCAAATGGATCAAGCAGGACAACGGGCTGAAGCACATCCCGGTGGTGGCGGTGACCGCCTTCGCGATGAAGGGCGACGAGGAGAAGATCCGGGAAGGCGGCTGCGAGGCTTATCTGGCGAAGCCCATCTCCGTCATGTCCTTCCTGCAGACCGTCGAGCGTTTCCTCGCGTGAGCGGGCGCTAGCTGGCATGTCCGGGCGCATCCTCGTCGTCGACGACGTTCTCGCGAACATCAGGCTGCTGGAAGCCCGGCTCTCCGCCGAATATTACGACGTGATCGTCGCCGGCAACGGCCCGGACGCGCTGCGCCGGGTTGCCGAGGACGCGCCCGACATCGTTCTGCTCGACATCATGATGCCGGGCATGGACGGGTTCGAGGTCTGCCGCCGCATCAAGAGCAATCCGGCCACGACCCACATCCCGGTCATCATGGTCACCGCGCTCTCCGAGGTCGCCGACCGCGTGCGGGGCCTGGAGGCCGGGGCGGACGATTTCCTGACCAAGCCGGTCAACGACATGGCGCTGCTGGCGCGCGTGCGCTCGCTCCTGCGCCTGAAGATGATGATCGACGAGTGGCGCCTGCGGGAGCGGACCTGCTCGGATTTCGGTCTGGAGGACGGGGAAGCGACGCTCGGCGCCGATGACGGGCGCAACGCTTCGGTGCTCGTGGCCGAAGGCAATCCGGTGGTGGCCGAGCGCATCTCGGAGACGTTGGGCAGCGACGGCCACCGCGTCCAAACCGTCGCGAGCTCGATCGAGGCGGCCAAGGCGACCCGCTCGCAGCAATTCGATCTCGTCATCATCAGCCTGGCTCTGGACGATGATCACGGGCTGAGGCTGGCGTCGCAGCTGCGGGCCCATGACGAGACGCGCCACATCCCGCTGCTGCTGGTCGTGGAGGATTCCGACATCGCCGAGCTGGTGCGGGGCTTCGACCTCGGCGTCAGCGACTATCTGTTCCGGCCCATCGACCGCAACGAGCTTCTGGCGCGCACCCGCTCGCAGGTGCGGCGCCGACGCTTCCATCAGCGCCTGCGCTCGAATTACGAACGCAGCCTGACGCTGGCTTTGATCGATCCTCTCACGGGCATCTACAACCGGCGCTTCCTGGCCGCGCATCTGGGCACCGTGCTGCAGCAGATGCACGAGCAGGGCAAGCCCGTCTCCGTGGTGATGGTGGACATCGACCACTTCAAGGCGGTCAACGACACCTACGGCCACGATGCGGGCGATGAGGTGCTGCGGGCGACCGCCCAGCGGATCCTCGCGAACATCCGCAGCTTCGACATGGCCGCGCGCCTGGGGGGCGAGGAGTTCGTCGTGGTGATGCCCGACACCCCGCAGGAGGACGCCATGGCGGCGGCCGAGCGCCTGCGCGCGCGCATCAGCGAGACTCCGATCGCCACCATCGGCGGCAGGCCCATTGCGGTCACCGCGAGCCTCGGCGTGGCGGCCTCGGTCCGCGGCGACAGCAGCGCGGTGCTGCTGAAGCGCTGCGACCAGGCTCTCTACGGGGCCAAGCGCGACGGCCGCAACCGCGTCATGCCGGGCTTGGCGATCGAGGCCGCTGCGGCCGAACGCGCGGCCAAGGCCTTCGCCGCGTCCATCTAGACGCCCACTCAGCCGGACGACGCATGTCTTGAAGTTTCCACCTCTCCCTTCAGGAGAGGTCGCGAGGACGA
>JAREAF010000521.1 GCA_029240475.1 Rhodospirillales bacterium
CCGCCGTTGAAGGCGCCGACCGGCGTGCGCGCGGCGGCGGCGATGACGACATCGGTCATGATTCATTCTCCATCGGAACTGGGTCGGCTGGGGGGATATGCCTGATCCCCATACTGGCCGGAATTGTGCAGTGCATCAAGCGCGCTTGGCCCGTGGGCGGGAGCGGCTGGCAGCGCCGCCGGCGCGCGCCTCGATCCACCGGCGCACCGGCTCCCACATCAGCCGGTCCGCCCCGCCGCCGACCACCATGCCGATATGGCCGGCATGCGGATCGAGCCGCTCGGCAGCAGGGATGCGCTCGGCCAGGGCGAGCGCGGTCATGGGCGGCACGATGCGGTCGGCGCCGGGCACGACCACCAGGGAGGGCAGCCGCAAACGCTCCGGCCGGACGGCTTCTCCCGCGACCTGCCAAGAGCCGCTGCCTGGCCGGTTCTCGCCGTACCAGCCGACGAGGCACTCCTGCGCGACGCCGGCCGCGAGCGGCACGCCGTCATTCAGCCAGTCCTCCAGCGCGACGAACAGGCGCGCCTTGTCCGAAGCGGGATCGAGCCCGGCGAAGCCGAGGAATTTGCGCGGGACCTGCATCGGATCGACCATGGCGAAGAAGGCCTGCAGCAGGTCGAGCGGCAGCTCGCCCCAGGCCTCGACGAAGGGCATCAGCGCGGCGCCGATCGCGCCGACGCGCCGCGCCTCCTCCGCCCGCTCGGCATGGAAGTCCCAGGGGGTCGCCAGAAGAACCAGCCCGCCGAGATCGGCCGCGCGGCGCTGCGCCAGCGCCAGCGCCAACAGGCCGCCCATGCAATAGCCGACCGCCGCCGCGGGCCGGCCGGCGGTCTCGATCACCACATCGAGGGCGCGCTCCAGGCGCAGGATGTAGCCGGTGAGGTCGAAGCCGCGCTCCGCCTCGCCGGGGCGGCCCCAGTCCAGGAGCAGCGGCCGCAAGCCCTCCGCCGCCCAGCGCCGCAGCAGGCTGCGCTCGGGCGTGAGATCCAGCACATAGGAGCGGTTGACGAGCGAGGGGACGACCAGCACCGGCACGCCGCCGCCCGGCGCATAGTCCAGCAGCCGCGTCGAACCCTCGCGCCAGAGTTCCGGAGGGTCGGTGAGCGCGCGGCGATAGGGGTGCCGGCGATAGGCGAGCACGCCCTCGAGGAACTCCCCATAGCGGCGGCGGCCCTCGCGCGCGATGGCTTCAGCGAGCTGTGCGGGATCGAGCCTTGCCGCTTCCTGCGCCAGCGCCGCCGCGCGCTCGGCCAGGGGTCCCTTCGAGATCGGCCAGCCGGCGTTCGAGCTCGTCCAGGCGGCGCTCGAGCCGAGCCAGGCGGTCGTCGCCAGCCCCAGATGCAGCGGCAGCGGCCGCGGACCCTGCCGCAGCGTCGCCGGCCTGCCCCTCTCCGCCCGTGGCTCCGTCCGGCCCAAGACTCCCTCCGGCCGCCTCAGCAAAGGCCCTCATCACCGCCGCCGGCCCGAGCGCGGCCATGGACATCAGCTTGGCCATCGCGGTTCCCGCTTCCGGATCGCCGGCCAGGGCCGCCAACTGGTCCTGCCAGAGTTCCAGGGTCTTGCGCGCCAGCTCGTCGGGGTCGGGAGCGGACATAGGTTCCAGTATACAGAAGTCAGAAGTCAGAAGTCAGAAACCAAGTCGGACGGATGCGCCATCCTCCGGGCCCCGTTCAGCCGCACCACCCTTCTGACTTCTGACTACTGACTGCTGACTTCTGACTTCTGACTTCTGACTACTGACTACTGACTTCTGGCTTCTGCATATATGCTGCGATTTTCTGCACTGCGAAAGGGCGCCGCTCGGCGCCTTGGACCCATGGCCGAAACTTCCCAGTCCGCCCCGCCGCCCGTCACCATCAAGAAATATGCGAACCGGCGGCTCTACAACACCGCGACCAGCTCCTATGTGACGCTCGACCATCTCTGCCGGATGGTGAAGGAGGGCGTCGATTTCATCGTCTACGACGCAAAGACCGGCGAGGACATCACGCGCTCGGTGCTGACGCAGATCATCGTCGAGGAGGAAGCCAAGGGGCAGAATCTCCTGCCGATCAGCTTCCTCAAGCAGCTGATCGGCTTCTATGGCGACAATCTGCAGTTCCTGGTGCCGCGTTACCTGGAGCAGGCGATGCAGTCCTTCGCCCACAACCAGGAGCAGATGCGCCAATATATGCAAGGCACCTTCGGGCAGATCTTCCCCTTCGCCAATCTGGAGGAGATGGGCAAGCAGAACATCGCGCTGTTCGAGCGCACCATGAAGATGTTCTCGCCCTTCCAGGGGCAGGAGACCCGCCGGGACGCCGAACGCCGGCAGCCGGTCTCCGCGGCCGAGCAGCAGCTGGACGACCTGAAGATGCAACTGGAATCCTTGCAGCGCCAGCTCGACGCGCTCTCCAAGCGCGAGGACCGCGAGTAGCAGAAAGAGCGGCCCCTATTCGCTTGCCAACGGCCGGTCGCATCGTGTAGGAACCGGCCGACCTTCGCCGTTGCGGCGATGCGGTGGCCGAAAGGCCGCGCAGCCACGCCGGCCTCATGGATGCGGCCCCGCCGCTCCGGCCAAAGCGCCCGTAGCTCAATTGGATAGAGCATCTGACTACGGATCAGAAGGTTGGGAGTTCGAGTCTCTCCGGGCGCGCCACGATTTCAATGACTTAGCAAAAAATCGGCCCGATCCGGCTTCCCATGTCAACGCCGTGTCAATGCGCGATGGCTAGCATCGGGGTCGGCGCCGCCCGGATGCTCCAGCAACGCCATCCGGGCGCGGGGTACGTCCGGCGGATAAGTTGGTTTGCGGCCTCCTTCCCGCCGGACGATCCGCAACCCTGATCGCTCGTACACCTTACATGCTCGGAAGGGTCTAAGCACCAGTCCTGCCGGGCCAGCCAGTAATCACCAAACACGTCCTGTCATCCGTGTGCTGCTTTGCAGCGATTCGCGATCTGCCGGCGTTCTTGGGGCGTGCTCGAAGCGAGGGGGATGAATGAGTCTCGGTCGGGGACCAAGCTCAGCGTGGGCCTATCTTGCCTACTTCTGCGGCGGGATTGTGTGCACCGTGCTCCTGTTTGCGGGCGCGATACAGTTTCTTGAGCGTTTTGC
>JAREAF010000069.1 GCA_029240475.1 Rhodospirillales bacterium
CCGGCCTGCTCGGCGGCGCCGCGGTCCTGACCCTCGCCATCTACCTCGCGGAAGCGGCCGCGCTCGCGGCGATGCTGAAGGCGGTCGGAGCCGAGCCCGCGCCGGGGCTGCTGCTGGCGCTGCTCGGCGCGGCCTCCTTGAGCACGCTGCTGCCGACCGCGCCGGGCTTCCTCGGCTCTTACCAGCTCGCCTATGCGCTGGTCTTCGAGCTGTTCGGGCAGGAGGCGGTCCTCGGCGCCGCCGCCGCGACCGCGGTGCAAGCCGTCCTCTTCACGCCGGTCGTCGCGCTGGCTCTGCTCCTGGTCATGGCGCCCCAGCGCCCGCGCGCGGCGGCCGTGCCGCCGCCGGAGCCCGCCGCGTGAGCGCACAGGCGCTGTGGCTGGAGCGTCTGGAGGAGGCCGGCAACTTCACCCGCTGGGTGGGCGAGGCGATCCGCCCCCATATCCGTGGCCGCGCGCTGGAGATCGGCTGCGGCACCGGCACCTATACCGAGCTCCTCGCCGGATGGTGCGATCAGGTGGTCGCCATCGATCTCGATGCGGCTTTCGCCGAGGCGACCCGCCGGCGCTTCGAGGACGAGCCCAGGGTCCGGGTCATGCAGGCCGATGCGCGGCGGCTGCCCGATCTCGGGACCTTCGACAGCATCGTCATGCTCGATGTGCTGGAGCATATCGAGGACGACGTCTCGATGCTGCGCCTGCTGCGCGAGAGGCTCGGAGCTTCGGGCCGCCTGGTGCTGAAGGTGCCCGCGATGCCGGCCCTCTATGGCGCGCTCGATTCCGCCATCGGGCATCATCGCCGCTACAGCCGGCGCAGCCTCGCCCGCGCGGCCGCCGAGGCCGGCCTCGCGCTCACGGAATGCCGGGCCTTCAATCTCGCGGCGGCGCCCGGATGGTGGCTGAACGGCCGCATCCTGGGGCGCACGCATCCGCCGCAGACGCAGCTGCGGCTCTACGACCGACTGGTGCCTCTCTTCCGGATCATCGACAGGGTCAGCGGGCCGCCCGTCGGCACCTCTCTGATCGCGGCGGCAGCGCAGCTCGAGGCGCGTGCATGACGGGCGCCGCCGATCGCGCCGCGCGCCTGATCCTCTGGCTGCTGCTGGGCGGCCTTGCCGCGGCCGGCGCGCATTACGCGCTGACCAAGAGCATGCATCAGGACGTCGCCTATTACGTCAACGCCGTCGAGCGCTGGCTCGATGGCGCACGTCTCTACCGCGACCTCATCGACGTCAACGTGCCGACGGTCTACTGGCTCATGGCCGCGCCGGTCTGGGTCGCGCGGCGCCTCGACGTGCCGAGCACGATCGCCTTCAACCTCTTCGTGCTCGCCCTGGCGACGCTTTCGGTGGGGACCGTCTGGAGCCTCGCCCGGCGCGGGCTGCGCAACCCGGGCTGGCTGCCCGACGCGCTCGCCGGGGTGCTGCTGCTCTGGTTCGTGGCCCTGGTCGGTCATGACTTCGGCCAGCGGGAGCATCTGGCGACGATCCTGCTGGCGCCCTATGCGGTCGCCCGCGCGGCGGCGGTGGGCGA
This sequence comes from Rhodospirillales bacterium, assembly GCA_029240475.1. Classification (GTDB taxonomy): domain Bacteria; phylum Pseudomonadota; class Alphaproteobacteria; order JAREAF01; family JAREAF01; genus JAREAF01. Next base: position 1,533 of record JAREAF010000069.1, read on the forward strand.
TGACCGTGCGCGGCTCTGGGTCCGGATCGCGATCGGCCTTTGCGCCGGCATCGGGTTGGCGCTCAAGCCCTATTTCGCCCTAATCCTGCTCGGAATGGAGGGCGCGCTGCTGCTGCGGCGCGGCCGCGACTGGAGGCCTTCGGCGGAGACCGCGGCCCTGGTCCTGGCGGCCGGCGCATGCGCGGCCGCCACGGTCCTGCTGGTCCCGGCTTATCTCGATCGCGTGGTTCCGCTGGCGCGGGCGACCTATCACGGATTCGAATGGCCGGTCGCCACGGTGATCGGGTGGCAGGGGCCGAGAACCTTCGGCAGCTTCGCCATAGCCTTGCTGTGCATTCCGCTGGCCTGGGCCATGGACCGGCGGCAGGGCGATCTGGCCGCGGTGCTGTCCGGCGCGGCGCTCGGCGGATTCGCCAGTTTCCTGATCCAGTCGAAGGGATGGCTGTACCAGCTGACCCCGGCGCTGACCTACTCCTTCGCCGCCTTCGCGGTCGCCGCGGCGGCGTTGGGAAGCCGCTGGCTCTCGGGCCGCGGGCGCGCCGCCACGGCCCTGCTGAGCGTCTGCCTCGGAATCCTGCTCGCAGCGATCCTCCTTGAGTTCGGCCGCCTATACGGGTCCGACGCCGCGCTCCGCGAGCGGCAGGCGCCTCTGGTGGAAGCCCTGCGGGAGCATGCGCAAGAAGGGCCTGCGCTCTTCATTTCGCTGGATGTCGACTACACCTTTCCGGGCGTCAACTATGCTGGCGCGGCCTATCCTTATCGCTGGCACCATCTGCTGCCGCTGCCCGGGCTCTACCGCGACTTCGTGCCCGGGCCGGAGGGCCGCCTGTTCCGCGCGCCGGCCGAGATGGGGCCGATCGAGCGCGACTTCTTCGAGAGCTTCGTGGCGGACGCTCTCGCTCATCCCCCGCGAATCGTGCTGGTCGACCGCCGGCGGCCGGTGCGGCCGGGGCTCTCGCCGGAGCTCGATCTGCTCGCCTATTTCTGCCAGAGCGCGCCCTTCGCGGAGCTGATGAGCGGGTTCGACTGGCTGGGCCGGCGCGGCACCTACGACGTGCTCATCCCGCGCGCCGGCGCTCCCTCCAGCCACGGTCCGTGCGGCGCGCCGCGGCCGCAATTCCCGGTCGCGGCGAATTCTTGATTCGAATGGGTGAACGGCGCATTTACCAAGTCACGCAACAATAGACGCTAATTTCCTCGAATTCGATTTTAAATATTTCTCAAATACCCTCCCATAGAGTGTGAATAGAACGCTTCGAGGGAGGGATGCCCATGCGCAACCAACGGAACCTGCTGCGCGACGACCGCGGCGGCGTCGCCGTGTTCGGAGCGATGGTCGCCCTCACGGCCATTGGCGCCGGGGCGGTGGCGGTCGATGTTGGCCGGATGACCGTGCTGCGCTCGCAGATGCAGAACGCGGCCGATGCGCGGGCGATGGCGGCCGCTGTGCAGCTCGACGGGCGCGATGGTGCGCAGGACCGCGCCCGCGCCGTGGCCGAGGACGTGATGATCCATGGCAGCGCCATCCCCGAGGACGACCATGAGATCCAGGTCGCCGCGGTCGAGTTCTACAGCCAGTACACGCCGACGAAGGTGAAGGCCACCAGCGACCAGGACGCCGTCTTCGTCGAGGTGGTGCTCGAGGCGCGGCAGGTGGATTTCCTGTTCGAGCCCGTGCTCGACATGGTCAGCGGGAACGATGCCGACACCGCCCAGATCACGACCTATGCCGCGGCCGGTCCCGACCCGTTCATCTGCCATGCTCCGCCGCTGATGATCTGCGACTATGGCGACCAGGGCGGCGGCGTGCATAGCTGGGACGACGATCTGCGCAACCCGGTCCATGCCGGCAAGCAGGTGCGGCTCAAGGAGCAGGGCTCCGGCGGCACCTGGGCTCCCGGGAATTTCGGCCTGCTCGCCCTGCCGGACGGCAGCTCGGGCGCCTCCGATCTCGAAGCGGCGCTGGCCGCCCTGCTGCCGGAGGATTGCTACGAGCTGGACGTGACCACGGCGACCGGCTCCAAGACGCAGAAGATCGTGGACGCGATGAACGCCCGCTTCGACCTGACCGGCAATCCGTGGCCGTATCCGGCGCCCGACGTCATCAACTATCCCCGCGATTCCAACCTCATTTCGAGCACCACCGAGAAGCTCGGCAACGCCGACTGGGATGCCGAAGGGTATTGGAGCGCCAAGCACAACGGCGACGACCTGCCCGACGATCTGGACGGCGCCACGCGCTACCAAGTCTATCTCTACGAGCTGGGCTTGCCTTACGCCCGCGACGGCAAGCAGACCCTGTATCCGGTGCCGGCCAATCTGGCGGAGGATTATCCCGATTACGAGCTGGTCACGCCCACGGTCGCGGCCGTCCCGGTGAACGCCGCCAACCAGCACGACCCGAACTATGACGGCGAGCCGCGCTCGACCAACCCGACCGCCTATGCGGACGTGACCAAGGACTATTCCCGCCGTCTCGTTCAGGTCGTGCAGCTCCAATGCACGACGCTCGACGTCAAGGGCAAGCACGAATACCCGACGCAGGCCAACTATCTCGAGATCTTCATCACCGAGAACATGCAGAACCCGCCCAATGCGGATCTCTATGGAGAGGTCGTGCGGTCGCTCTCGCCGACCAACAACCCGGAGTTCCACGCGAACGTGAAGCTGATCCGCTAGGCTAGAGGAGGCGGTTGCGCCCGCGCAGGAACACCGCGATGGTGCAGCCTTCCGGGGCGAGCGAATGGTGCCGCGAGCCCGGCGCGAAGCTCACCACCTCGCCACGCTCCAGCCGCCGTCCGTCCGCGTCGATCAGATAGCCGTCGAGCACGACGAACTCCTCCACCCCGCCATGCTCGTGCGGGCTCGAAGCCGCGCCCGGATCGAAGCGGAGCAGAAAGCTCCCGGTGCCCTCCGCCGCGTCGTAGCGCAATGGCTTCCAGCTCATGCCCGCAATCGCCGGCCCAAACCGGTCGTAAGGCCTGAACTTCTCGTTGGTGCCATCGGTCACGATCCGCTGCCGGCCGGCGTTGCTCTCGTCATCGGCCATGCGCGCCTCCTCGCTGCCCGAGATTTTGCGTTCCTGCCGGTTGGGAGCGAGCGCCCCAAACGACATAGGCAAGATGGCCGGTGGATAATCCGGAAATACCGGGGATAACGACCACGCCCACCCTTGGCGGTCTCTGCGGGGCCCGCCGCTTGCCGCTCGCATACGAAAGTTAACCCAAATTCGGAGCCAAGCGGCGCAAGCCCGTTCAAGAGTAATCGCCTTACCTCGGATATAAGATTACCATTCTCCGGGGTGGAGAGGTGGAATATTGCCTGAACGGAGCGGCGGCTTACGGGGCTTGCGCGTCCTCATAGCCGAGGACGAAACCCCGCTGGCCATGGAGATCGCCGAAGTCCTGAGCGATCAAGGCTGTCTCATAGTGGGGCCGGTTTCCAAGCTCGAGGAAGCTGTGGCGGCCGCGCGGTCCGAGCCGCTGGACTGGGCCGTCCTGGACGTCAATCTGCGCGGCGGCCACGTGTTCCCGGCGGCGGAGGCATTGCTCGGCCGGGGCATCCCGTTCCTGTTTGCGACCGGCTATGAGGATCTGCGCCTGTTTCCGGCGCATATGCACCAGGTGCCGAGGCTCGAGAAGCCATATGGGATGAATGAGCTCATCGACCGGGCGCGCGGGCTTGCCCGCGGTTGAGCGCGCTCAACCGTCGCTCTCGCGGACGAGGACTTCGGAGAGGCCCGGTCCGGGGCGGGACGCCTCCGCCGACAGCTCCGAGGTGAGCGGAACCGCGATCTGGCAGACAAGCCCAATCGGCAGAAATTCGTAGCGCACCGAGCCGTCCAGCTCATGGGCGACCGCGCGCTCGATCAGGGTCCGGCCGAATCCGCGCGTGCGCGGCTCGGCCGCGGGCGGCCCGGCCACCTCCCGCCAGTCGATCACGAGCGTCTCGCGCGGTCCCAGCTCCCAGCGGATCGAAAGGCGCCCGGCCGGAGTGGACAAGCTTCCGTATTTCACGGCATTGGTCGCAAGTTCATGCAAGACCAGCGCCAGCGCCAAGGCCGGCTTGGGCCGGAGCCCAATCCGGGGGCCGGACACCTGGATGGCGTTCGAGCCCACCGTGCCGTAGGGGGCAAGGGTCTGGTTGACCAGCTCCTCGAGCCCCGCGCTGCGCCATTGGCTGCGGGTGAGGAGCGAATGCGCGCGCGACAGAGCGCTGATCCGGCCCCGGAACGATTCGGCGAACGCATCCAGGCTGCTGGACCGGCGCAGGGTCTGCAGCGCGATGGAGTGCACCACCGCCAGTGTGTTCTTGACCCGGTGGCTGAGCTCGGCCAGCAGCAGCCGCTGATGCTCCTCGAACATCTTGCGCTCGGTGATGTCGGCGATCGCGCCGGTCATGTAGAGCGGCTTGCCATGGTCGTCGAAGAAGATGCGGCCGCGTTCGGACATCCACAGGACGGCGCCGTCGGGGCGGATCACCCGATAGTCCACGGCGAGGTCGGTGCCTTCGCGCGCGGAGCGCGCGGCGGCTGCGGCCAAGGCGTCGCGATCGGCCGGGTGGACATGGGTGAAGTAGTCCTCGAGGTTCCGGATGGCTCCCGATTCGACGCCGATCAGCCGGTCGATGCTGTCGTCTTCCTGGATCGCATTCGTCCTGAGATTCCACCGGTAGGTGCTGGTGCGGGAAACGTCGAGCGCGGCGTGGAGCCGCTCCTCGCGCTCACGCAACGCCAGCTCCGCCTGTTTGCGCTCCGTGATGTCCTGGATGATGCCCGCGGTCTCGACCGGGCGCCCGTCCCGGCGCAACAGCACCTCCTCGACCTCATGCACCCAGCGTTCGGCGCCGTCGACGCGACGGATGCGGTATTCGCGGCTGTTCCGGCCCGAACTGTCGGTCAGCAGCGCCGCGACCGCCGCCTCGAAGGCCTCCCGGTCGTCGGGATGCACGAAGTTCTCGACATAATCCTCGTCCGTGACCTCGAGCGCGCCGGGCGGCACCCCGAATATGGCCGCCGCGCCCGGAGAATAGCGGGAGCGGCCACCGCCGCGCTGGCTGGAGGGATCGTGGGACCAGGTCCAATGCCCAAGTTTTGCGATCTCCTCGACCAGCTGAAATTCGCGGTCGCGCGCCTTGAGGAGGGCCTCCGCCGCCGCCAGCCGGGATTCGGCCTGCTCTCGCTGTTCTTCAAGCCGTCGCGCATCGGTGATGTCCAGCGCCACTCCGGTCCAGCTGACGGTTCCGTCATCCATGCGCGTGGGAGCGGCGGTGTGGCGCAACCAACGCGTGCTCCCCGCGCTTTGCAGCAGGCGGAACTCGATCGTGTAAGGCTCCATCTGCGCAGCAGAGCGCTCCAGAGCTTCGCGCCAATGCTCCGCGTCGTCGGACGGAACGGCGGCCACGAGAAACTCCTCTAAGTCCATTGCTTCCTGCGAAGGCTGGACCGGTTCCGCCTGCATCGCTGAAGGAATGTGGATGCGGGCTGCGCCATCGGGGCTCTTGATCAGGCGCAACGGCATCACGCCCAATCGCGACAGCGGTTCTTCCATCGCGGTCTCCGGGACCGGCGCTAAAGGCGCGGAAATCCTGCTGGGTCGCACCGCTCCGCCCGACATTCCACTCGCTCTTGAAGAGGCTCCGCTCTGATTTGCCGCTGCTCGGCCAAAATCAGGCTTGCTGTGGATTCGTTACAACACCCTTGCAGGGGAGCGCAACTTTTCTATAGAACGCGACTTGTATTGATTCGATAAAGTCGCAGTCGGCTCCTGCGCTGTCTCATCGGTCGGCACCAGGAGAGGGAGCACCCGATGAAAGTCTTCATACTCGGCGGCGCCGGCCGGCATGGCCGGAGAGTGGCCTATCTGCTTTCCTCCAGCCCCGAGATCGGCGAAGTGGTGATCGGCGCGCGCGACTTGGCGAGTGCCACCATGGTGGCGGAGCGCATCGGACCGAAGGCCACGGTGGTGCGCGTCGATGCGCTCGACGAGGTCGCCGTCGCGCAAGCGGCGCGTGGCGCGCAGCTCATGGTCAACGCGAGCGGACCTTACTTCGAGACGCTGCTGCCTGCGTTGCGCGCGGCCATCGGCGCGCGGATCCATTATTGCGATTTCAGCGAGGACGGCCGCACCGTCGAGCAGGCCTTCGCGATGGATGCCGCGGCGCAGGCCGCCGGAATCACCGCGATACTCGGCATCGGCGACGCGCCAGGCATCACCAACCTGATGGCGCTGCACGCGTCGCGCCAGCTGGATCGGGCCGAGGAGATCGTCGTCGGCTGGACCGACGATTTCGAGGTGGTGTACCGCTCGGTGCAGGAGAATCTGCGCACCATCCGCACGAGCGGCCATGTGGATGCCTCGCTGCAGGCGACGCTCAACGCCTCCACGGGAAAGATCCGCACCTTCGTCGGCGGCCGCTGGATGGACGAGGAGGCGCTCGGCCGCGCGGTCTCCGTAATGCTGCCCACCGGCCAGAGCTTCAGCGCCTTTCCGCTTGGCTGGGCCGAGCCGGTCATGCTGCCGCGCTCCATCCCGCAGCTGAGGAGCGTCACCAGCCTGGTCAATTTGCTCCCCCCGCAGATGAACGAGTTGATGCGGGCGGAAGCCTCTTTCATCGCCGAGGGGCGGCTGCGGCCTCGCGAGGCCACCATCGACATGCTGGAGTCGGTCAATGTGGATCCGGCGCGCTGGCTGAAACGCCCGCACGGGATGATGGTGGGCGCGCTGTTCGCCATCGTGCGCGGTCTGAGGAGCGGCCGTCCGGCCATCTGCGGCGTCGTGCCGAATTGGGGCTACGCGCCGGCGCCGGACTGGGTCGAAGGATTCGGCACCGGCGCGCCATGCTCGCTCGCGGCGCTGCGGATCCTGCGCGGAGAGGTGGGCCGGCCGGGAGTCATGGGGCCGGAGGCCTGCTTCGACCCGATGTCGTTCTTCGGCGAGCTCGTGCGTCGCTGGGGCGCGGGGCGTCCAACGGCCGATCTGGTGGCGCAGGAGTTCCACTACGAGCAACCGGCCTTCAGGCAGAGCGTATCGAGCCGAGCCTAGGCCCGTCCTTGCTGGACGCTAGCGCTGCCGGGCCTTTGTGCCGGTCAGACGGGAATGCCGGTCAAAGAGCAGATGCGCGTTGGCGAGTTGGCGCAAGCGCAAGAGCTGGGCGCGGCCTTCAGCGCAGATTCCAGAGTCTGTTTGATCTCCAGAAAGCGTTTCCGGTCCGCGGCATCCGCCGAGGTCATCAGCTGCTCGAGATCCGCCAGCGCCCTGCGGATCATCGCGATCTCCGGCGCGAATGTCGGATCGGGAGACATGGGCTGCTTCCTCCGTGCCGCTCTCGACTGCAGCCAAGCACGGGCGTCCCGCGGCTGCATTGATCCTAGTCAAGGAGGTGAACCGGATCAGCGGTTGCGCCGCCGCGCCCCGGCGATTGAGACCGCATCCACTATCTCGCCATAGGAAAACGGCTTCTGGATGAACCCCGCCGGCCGAACCTCCGCGGCTCTCGCGCGGGTCTGCGGATCGTGAAAGGCGGTCATGAACACCACCTCCAGCGCGCGCTCGGCCTGCATCTTGCGGGCCGCCTCGATGCCGTCGCTCGAGCCCGCCAGACGGATATCCATCAAGACAAGGTCCGGCAGTCCTTCGGCGGCCTTCCTGAGGGCCGAGGCTTCGTCATGCGCGATGCCGACGACGCGGAAGCCCGCGAAGTGCAGGACGTGCGCAAGCGCCTCTGCGACGAGCGCTTCGTCCTCCACGATGAGGATGCTGGGGTTCAGCCTGGGATCTCCGAAGAGGATGGGGCGATGCGGGCGCGGGGCAGCTTACCCGCTGCGCGGCTTCCGTGAAGTTCGCCGAGGATGCGCGGAAGACATAGGCGATCTGACCGGAGGAAAACCTAAAAATAACGGGGATAACTGCTGGGTTGAATGGGACTTGGCACGGGGGGGAGGGTGGCGGCGGCGCAGCGGGTCGCTCCGCGCGGCTCCGAAAGGCCCGCTCAGCGCGGAACCCGGAGAATGGCGCGCCCGGAGAGACTCGAACTACCAACCTTCTGATCCGTAGTCACGCCGGGAGGGAACGATCGCGAAGCTGGCCCAGGAATTCGACGCCGAGCATGTGGCGCACCTCCGCACGGCTTCTCAGGCTCCGGCTCCTGATGCTGACCGGCGCGAGGAAGCATCCCAAGGTGGTCTGCCGAGCGGAGCCGCTACGGCGGGATCGAACCGAACACGCCGGGCGCTAGCCCGGTTGCCCGGTGCTCGCCCCAGATCGTCTACTAGCGCTTTACGTAGAAGTGCGGGCGGAGGCGAT
>JAREAF010000522.1 GCA_029240475.1 Rhodospirillales bacterium
TGATCAGACGAGATCGAGCGCGTGCCTCTTGAGCTCTTCGAATGACACGTGCTCGAGCGCATCCTCATGGGTGCCACGAAGGATCCGGTATACATTCCTTGCCATCCTAGATAACGCTCAACGGGTCGCCGATCGAGGCGGCGGCCTATCGCACAGCTCTCGCCCGATTGGGCTGAGGAGCGAACTCTTCGCCGCAGCGCCTCGCATCGCCTCAGGGCCGCACGAACCCGACGGTCACACCGTCACCTCCGGCGCCACCGCCGGAATGTTACGGATCGCGAAGCCGTCCGGCGAGCCATGCGTCCACGCGGAGATCGCATGCTTGGGCTCGCGGCGGAGAGCCGCGACCTACTCCCGGACCACCAGCAGACCTGCCTGATCGTCGAGCCGCGCGCGGAGGTCCGGCGGCGTGAGGCCGTTGGCGCGGCGGGCAGCGCTCCGGGCCGGCGCTTGCGCAGGCCGTGCTTGCTGGCTCTTCAGATAGGCCAGGTGATCGTGGCATAGGGCTGCCGGCGGCAGCAGGTCCCAGAGCGGGCCCAGATCTTGCCGTATCTTCGCCTCGTAGAACTTCGGCAGGATTTTGGCTTCGCCCTCGAAGAACTGCCGGACGGTCCTATCTGTGTCGAGGAGCCGGCGGATTCTCGAGTGATACTTCAGCCGGCCGAAGCCTTCGGAGGACACTGCGCGCACGACGTTCAGCCACTTGGGGATCGCAGTCTGGTTGGCGCGCATCCGGCGGTAGATCCTGGGCCAGGAGAACGCATAACGGGTAAGGTCGATCAGATGATCGTAGAACTCCGGCCAGTCATAGCGTTTGGGGCGGACATTCATCGCCTTGTTGTTGTCAAGGAAATGGAACGGGAATGGCAGGACCCGATCCTCGCGCTGTAGCTCGAGATTGAGCGGCGCCGCGCGCCCGAAGGCGCTGAGCAGGGAGAACCCGGGGAAGGCGCCGGGCGAACGGTCCACGAACTGCTTGGTCAGCTCGAACGGCTCCGGCCCCTGATCGAAATCCAAGCCCAGCACGAAGTTCGCCTGCACATAGGGGATGTATTCGAGGATCAGGTTGACGTGCTCGGAGACCTGCTTCACCTTGTCCGCACCGATATTGCGCCCCGTCTTCGATTTGTTGCCCAAGGAATACCAGGACTCGATGCCGGGCAGCATGCCCTTGAAGCCGTTCTTGCGCAACCGGCGCAGATTGGGCTCGGACAACAGCGAGAGGCTGCTTTCCGCGATGAAATCGATGCTGCCGGCCGGCACCGCCTCCTCGATCGTGGTCAAGTAATCGTCGAACCTGACGCCGAAATTCGGGTCGTGCCAGGCGACGCGCGGCCGCCGCATCTTGCCGAGCAGGAAGCGCAGATCCTCCCGGATCTGCTCGAAGGCGAGCGGCTGATAGTCCACGACCGAATCGATGCAGAAGCTACAGGTATACGGGCAGCCCATGCTGCCGATCATCGGCACCAGCTTGAAGGTTGGCGCCTTGGCGATGGTCGGCTCGATGAACTGCCAGCGCTCCTGCACGCCCGGCAGATCCAGCGGCTGGCGTCTGGCGCCGAGCAGGACCCCGAGCGGCCGGTGCGGCGCGCAGTCCCGCAGCACGTCCTCGACGGTCGTCTTGTCGGTGAAGCCCAGGACATAATCGAAATAGCGGGCGGCGTCCTCCGGATAGCAGCGGGCATGGGGGCCGCCGAGCACGGTGATGGCGCCCCGGCGCCGGTAAAGATTGCTGATCGCGTAGGCGGTCTGCGCCGCACTGGTGAAGGCCCCGATGACCAGGATGTCGGCATCGTCGGCCAGTTCCTGGCTCAAATCCTCGAACCCGGTATAGCAGACGAACCGGACGTCGTGGCCGAGCTGCTGGCACCAGACCGCCACCACCTGGGGCATGATGCTGGCGAGGTTCGGCTTCATCACCCGGGCATAGAGCTTGCGGGAAGGCCGTTTGCTGACGAGATCGAGAATGGCGACGCGAAGGCGGCGCCGGCTGCCTGCGATGGCCCTCATCCGACATTCCCCATATGCCGGTTGCTGAAGGCCGAGCTTGGGCCTCTCCGACCGAGAAGGCAAGGCTCTGGGCATCCGGAGTTGGCATCGAAGGGGCGCGCACCGTCGACAGAACCGATTTCCGGCCTCGTGAGCGGAGTTCGAGTCACCTTCGAGCGGTTCTCGGTCGATCATGGACGCACCTCGCCCATCGCGTTGCCGTTGGTCCTTGCTCTCGATGCTGATGCCGGGAGCGGCGGCGGTCTTGGCCTGAGCCGGTCGATCCGGCGGAGGATCTCGGCGAACAGAGCACTTCGCACCTGTCCTCGGTAAGATGGAACGGAACGTAGCGTTCGTGGCGCACAACCTTCACGCCGATCGTGATCAGCTTGTCGCATGGCGTCGTCCGCCACGACGGCGCCACCTATCGGGCAGGGCGAGCGTGCGCACGACGCTCGAAAGATCTTTAGGAAGGCGAATGGCTGCAGCCGCAACCAGGTCGAGGCGCGACACGAGAACCGGCATCGCAGAGCAAGAAACGGCTGCTCTGTCCATTGAAGCGGGCGGCTCCCCAGCAGCTCCGCCATTCCTGAGCCCCTTCGCTGCCGCCCGTCCAGGATCGCTTCCACAATCTCGGGCGCCCGGCAGGTTAGCGGGACGAGGCAGACGAAGGCGACCGTCATCGGTGATCGGCCCGCGCTTGAGCCTTCGAGCACGATTAGCGCCTTTTGCTCAAGCCGCTTCTGCGTCGCTTCATGGCTGTCCTTTCTGGTCAGACAGCCACCTCCTGTCCTTACCTCGAGTTTCTTCCAAACGCGGAGCAGTACAGGCGCGTTGGCGAGATCTCACCGGGGCGAAGGCCGGCACTTCGCCGCGGGCGTCGGGAGACCGAACTCGGCGTGGAACCGCCTGCGCCAAGTGACGCGTTCGTCATCCTTGTGACGCTGCCGGTCAGCCGGAGCAGCCTGCACGCGAGAGCGACGGGGGCGCTGACCGGAGAGGTCCCAGGCGGCGTCACTCCGGCAGCCCGGCTTTGCGCAGGCCTTCGGTATAGTGGTCCCGGTCTTCCGCCTGCTGGAAATGCAGCATCTCGAGGTGACGGGCGA
>JAREAF010000523.1 GCA_029240475.1 Rhodospirillales bacterium
GCGGAGAGCACGATCACTCGCGTGCCAAGTTCTGCCGCCTCTTCCAAGTTGTGGGTCACGTAAAGCACGGCGGCCGGGTGGCGCCGAATGAGCTCCAGCATGAGGTGACGAAGGCGATCGGCGGTGGCCTCGTCCAGGGAGACCAATGGCTCGTCCAGCAGCAGGAGGGAGGGCCGGACCGCAAACGCCCTCACCAGGGCGGCGCGACGCTGCATTCCGAGCGAGAGCCGGTTGGGATAGACATCTTGGAAATCCTGCAGCCCCGTCTCGCAGAGCAACTCGTCGATGAGAGCGGAACGCTCTTTGCCTCTGAAAACGGCGATCTGCAGGTTCTCCCGGACGGTTCGCCACGGCAACAGCCGAGGCGACTGGAAGACGTATCCTAATCCGGACGTCGCTTGGTGATGCTCGACACTTCCGTCGAACTCACTGTCCAGCCCGGCGATGATGTTCAGCAGGGTGGTCTTGCCGCACCCGGAGGGGCCGACGACGCAGACGAAGTCGTCCGGCCCAACCGAGAAGCGGACCTCCCGTAGGGCTTGATGCGCCGGGCGTCCGGCCTCGCCGCGGAACAGCTTGGCGCGGATATCGACCTCCAATCGTCTCACCGGCGCCACCGGTTTACGCGCATCTCAGCCCGCTTGAGCATCGCAATATCCAAAGTGCCCATAACCGCAACGAAGCTCAGGGTATAGGCCAGGATCGCAGCCACGTCGAAGAGCTGGAAGAATATGTGGAGCTTGAAGCCGATCCCGTTGCTGCGTCCGAGCAGTTCGACCACGAGCACGATTTTCCAGATGATGGCCAGGCCGGAGCGGGCGGCCGCGAGGAGAAATGGCGCGAGCTGCGGCAGGATGACGTGCAGCAAGGTCCGAGTCGGTCCGAATCGGAAGGCCTCGGCCAATTCTGAATAGTCCGGCTCCAGGCCACGCGCCCCCTCGCGAACCGTGACGACGACGTTTGGGATCTTGTTTAGCACGACCGCCAGAATTGCGGCAGCCTCGCTGAGGCCGAGCCACACGTAGCAGAGTATGATCGTGACCAATGCCGGCAGGTTCAGCGTGAGGACCAGCCACGGGTCCAGCCAGCGGTCCAATGAAATTGAGCGGCCCATGAATAGGCCGATCGCCGTTCCTGCCGCCATTGCGATGACGAAGCTCGTGGCGGCCCTGGCCAGGGTCGCCATGAGGTGGTGGCCCAGCTCGCCGGTCGCCAACTCTGCTTGTAGGACATTGAGCACGGCCGTGGGCGTCGGCAGAACCCGACTGTCGGCCGCCATGGCAGCGACTTGCCACAGCACGAGGAACATGGCGATTGACGCTAACCGCGTAATGACCGGTCCTGAGCTGGAAAAATAGCGGATCAGAAGGTCACATCCGGCCAGAAGGTCCCGTCAGGCACATCACGTGCGGGGCCGACGAGATCGGCGCCGCCCAGTTCCGCAACAATGGCGTAAAGACGAGCGGCATCGATACGCTCCCGCTCTCCCCACCGCTGCGGAATTCCGAGCCGATAGGCGTCGCGCAGCGCCCGGAAGACTGTTTCGTCCTCGGCTCTGATCAGCGGTCGCAGGCGGTCCCATTCCGCATCGTCCGTCGCAAGAATGCGCTTTGCGGCCGATGACGCGCGTGCAAAGCCCAGGAGAGTCGCACGGTTTTCGGAGGCCCACGCCTCTTTAAACACGTAGCCAAGCATCGGCACGTCCTTGGAGAGGCCCAGTCCGGCGGCCGCGTCTTGAACGGAGGACAGGACGCGGAACCCGCGCGCTTCCAGCCGCGCGGCGTAATGCCAGTAATTGAGGACGGCGTCGATGCGGCCGGAGAGGATTTCCTCGTTCAGGAGCGGAGGCGCCGCATAGACCGGCTCGACCAATTCGGCCAGATCCCGGTCGATGGTGCGAATGGCGTAGGCGCGCAGAATGAGCCAGCTCTTATCCAAAGCTCCGCCGGCTATCCCGAGCCTACGGCCGGCCAAGTCGCCAAGGGTCCTGATCGGGGAGGCCGTGGGCACCAACAAGGAGCCCATGGCCCGAGAGTATGGGAAGAAAGACAACGCGTCCCCGGTAACGCGCTGACGAGCCACCAGAAACCAATCGGACACGATCAAGTCCGCTTCCGCGGCCTCAAGCGCGATCTTGGGACCACTCTCGCCTGAGAGCGGCAGGATCTCAGCTGTGAAGCCCTCGGCGCGATCCAGCCGCCGGTTGACGATCACATCGACCTCCCAGCGTGCGGTACCGAATTGGAGCAATCCGAGACGCAGGCGGGGTTGGGCTCCGGCAGCGCGAGCGCTCCGGAAGGGAGCGGTGGTGATCGTCGCCAGGCCGATCGCACCGAGGCAGCGGGCAATGAAGCGCCGGCGCGGCACCAATTGGTGAGGGCGCGAATGAGCGGGTCTGTTCGATCTCTCAGCGCCGCCCAGCGCTAGCGGGTCCATAACTGATCAGGTGCTGATGGGCGCGGGAGTGTCAAGGGCTCGAAGAAGCATACCGGCCGCGCCGAGGCTCATCCCAAAGTCCCTGCACTTTGCGTCCGTTCTGTTTCGGAACGGACCTGATGTTCGGCATAGGGTAGCTCCTGCCCGTCCAGGACGAAATCGCGCGGTCAGCCCGACTGCAAGCGCGCGCGGGCGCGTTGCGAAGTGGTGATCGCCGAGGCGCTCGACCGCCTGTTGCGCGACCAAGAGGACGTCGCCGCTCTCTACAAGCACCTCGCCTTCGCCGGCGTGCGGCTGATCACGCTCGCCGAGGGCGAGATCTCCGACCTGCATGTCGGCCTCAAGGGCACCATGAACGCGCTCTTTCTCAAGGACCTGGCCAGAAGACGCGGCGCGGGCTCGAAGGTCTCGTGCGCCAGGGGCGCTCGGGCGGCGGCCCATGCTTCGGCTCTATCGGCAGAAGGTGGCGGCGCTGGAGGAGGCGCTTGCTGATCCTGACGATGGCGGGCAAGCGATGGAGATGATCCGGTCGCTCACCGATGCGCTGGTGCTGACGCCCGAAGAGGGCAAGCTGCGCATCGACCTCACGGGCGCGCTCGCCGGCATCCTGAGTGTGGCCGAGAAAGACCAAAGGCCCGTCCGGAGGACGAGATCCGT
>JAREAF010000070.1 GCA_029240475.1 Rhodospirillales bacterium
TTCTTCAGCGCGCCCTTCGAGGCTCCGTAGGGCGCGCCCTCGGGCGTCGGGATCTCCTCATGCACGGAGGTGATGTTGACGATCTTGCCCTTGCCGCCCGCCCTGCGCCGTGCGCGGATGAAATGCTGGCAGCAATAGAAGGGCCCGTAGAGGTTGGTGCGGATGACCCGGTCCCATTCCTCGATATCGAGTTCCGCCACCTCGGCATCCGCGCCGCCGATCCCGGCATTGTTGACCAGGATGAAGGGCGTGCCGAGCTTGGCCTCGACCTCCTCGAACAGCTTGGCGACGGCCCTGGGGTCGCGCTGGTCGGTGTGGCTCGCCAACCCGCGCCGCCCCGCCTTCTCGATGAGGCGCATGGTCTCCTCCGCACCGGCGCGGTCGTGGAGATACGTGACCAGCACGTCCGCGCCGTGCTTGGCGAATTCCTCGGCGATGGCGCGCCCGATCCCGGAATCGCCGCCCGTCACCACCGCCACCTTTCCGGTCAGATCGGCTGTCCGCATCGTCGCTCCGTTTGCCTGTCATGAGAAAAGCGGCGCCCGGCGAGGGCGCCGCCCGGATGACCGCTACGCCACCATCCGCTGGTGATGGCGCCCTTCCGCGAACTCCTCGATCAGCTTCTGCGAGAACTGCTTGAGGTCGTCCGGCTTGCGCGAGGTGACGAGGCCCTTGTCCACCACCACCGGCTCGTCCACCCAGTTCGCGCCGGCATTCTTCATGTCGGTCTTGATCGAGTGGTAGGAGGTGGCGCGGCAGCCCTTGATGACGCCCGCCTCGATCAGGAGCCACGGTCCGTGGCAGATCGCGCCGATCGGCTTGCCGCTGGCGAAGAAGTCGCGGACGAACTGCACCGCCTTGGGCTCGACCCGGAGGAGGTCCGGATTGATCTGCCCGCCGGGCACGACCAGCCCGTCGAACTCCTCCACCCGCGCCGCCGAGAGCGGGCGATCCACGGGCACCGTGTCGCCCCAATCCTTCATCTTCCAACCGCAGATATGGCCCTGCTTGGGGGAGACCACCTCGACCTTGGCCCCGGCCTGCTCGAGGGCCTTTTTGGGTTCCAGGAGCTCGCTCTGCTCAAACCCGTCCGTCGCCAGAATGGCGATTCGCTTGCCATCCAACTGAGGCATGTTTCTCTCCTCCATTCCTGTCCGGATTTGCCCTGACAACCCAGGCCCGGCGCCGGGGTTCCCGGGAGAGGGACGATTCGACCCACGGGGTCCGATGCCCCCTTGCGGAGCCGAACGGCCGGCTGGAAGATCGGCCGTTTCTGGACTGATCCGCCTCACTTATGTCAGACGCCTCGCGCAAATTCCTCCGCAACCGTCTGGCCCTCGCCGGGACGCTGGTGATCCTCCTGATCGTGGCGGGCGGGCTCGGCGCCCCCTGGCTCGCCCCCTTCGATCCGCATGAGCAGTTCTTCGATGGGCTGACGCTCGAAGGCGCGCCGCTGCCGCCCAACGAGAAGTTCTGGATGGGCACGGACCTCCTGGGCCGCGACCTCTTCTCGCGCCTGCTCTATGGGGCGCGCACCTCGCTCATCATCGGCGTCGTCGCGAATGGGGCGGCGGTCGCGATCGGCACAATTCTGGGGCTCGTCGCCGGCTATGTGCGCGGCTGGGTGGGCGCGGCGATCATGCGCTTCACCGACCTGATGATGGCCTTCCCGGCGCTGCTGCTGGCGATCGCTCTCGCCGCCATATTCAGCCCCAGCCTGTGGATCGTCGCGCTGGTGATCGCGCTGGTGAACTGGGTGCAGATCGCGCGCGTGATCTATACCCAGACGACCTCGCTCGCGACCCGCGAATATGTGGAGGCGACGCGGGCGCTCGGCGCCAACTGGCCGCGCCTGCTGTTCGTGCATGTCCTGCCGCATCTGTTGCCGACCATCCTGGTCTGGAGCACGCTCGGCATCGCCACCACGGTTCTCTTGGAGGCGACGCTGTCGTTCCTCGGCATCGGCGTGCGCCCGCCCACCCCCTCCTGGGGCGGGATCATCTTCGAGAGCCAGTCCTATTTCCTCGACGCGCCCTGGCTGGTGTTCTTCCCGGGCGTGGCGGTGCTGCTGATGGCCCTCTCCTTCAACCTGGTGGGCGACGCGCTGCGCGATGCGCTCGACCCCACCCAGCGGGGGCGCTGACGGCCATGGTGCGCTTCCTGCTCAGCCGCCTCGCCCAATCGGTATTCATCCTCATCGGCGTGACGATGATCACCTTCGCGCTCGCCTTCCTGGTGCCGGCCGATCCGGTGCGCATGATCGCCGGGCGCAACGCCACCCCGACCGTGGTCGAGAACATCCGCCACCAGCTCGGGCTCGACCGGCCGATCCCGGTGCAATATGCCAGCTACCTCACGCGGCTGGCGCAGGGCGATCTCGGCCGCTCCTACATGCAGCGCACGGATGTGAGCACGCTCATCGCCAGCCGCCTGCCGGCGACGCTGCTCTTGATGGCGGGCGCGATATTCTTCGAGCTCCTCATCGGCCTTTCGGCCGGGATCTGGGCGGCGACGCGGCGCGGGCGGTTCAGCGACAAGGCGGTCATGGTGGCGAGCTTCGTCGGCGTCTCGGCCCCGCATTTCCTGCTCGGGCTCTTGCTCCTCTATGTCTTCGCCAACCTGTTGGGCCTGTTCCCCCTGGGGGGCTACGGGACCTGGCGCCATCTGGTCCTGCCGGCGCTCACGCTGGGAATCGCCGGAGGAGGTTGGTACGGGCGCGTGATGCGCTCCAGCATGGTCGATGTGCTCCGGCAAGATTACATCCGAACCGCCCGCGCCAAGGGCTTGAAAGAACGCAAAGTCGTGCTGGTCCACGCCCTACGCAATGCTATTCTGCCGATCGTCGCCATGATCGGGCTCGACATCGGCATTTTCATGAGCGGCGCGGTGGTGGTGGAGTCGGTCTATGGCTGGCCGGGAATCGGCCAGCTGGCCTGGCAGGCGATCCAGGTGATCGACATTCCGATCATCATGGGCGTGACCTTGACGGCGGCGGTCGCGATCGTGATCGGCAATCTTGTGGCCGATCTGGTGACCCCGTTCATCGATCCCCGGGTCCGGCTCTAAGACCGGCAGGGGCAACATGGGAGGAGAAGACCAACTATGAGACGCATAAGAAGCATGCTGCTGGCGGCCTCGGCGGCCGCCCTTCTCGCGGCGGCGTCACCCGCCCCCGCATCGGCCGCCGGCTCCATGGTCGTGACCTACAAGGACGACGTTTCCACGCTGGATCCGGCCATCGGCTATGATTGGCAGAACTGGTCCATGATCAAGAGCCTGTTCGACGGGCTCATGGACTACAAGCCCGGCACGACCGAGCTGACGCCCGACCTCGCCGAGAGCTACGAGATCTCGCCGGACGGCACGCAATACACCTTCAAGCTCCGCCAGGGCGCGAAGTTCCATAACGGGCGCGAGCTGACGGCCGAGGACGTCAAATACTCGATCGAGCGCGTCGTCAATCCGAAGACCCAGAGCCCGGGCGCCGGCTTCTTCGGCTCCATCAAGGGCTGGGAGGAGGTCAGCGGCGGGCAGAGCGAGACGCTCTCCGGCATCACCGTGGTCGACCCGCGCACGGTGCGCTTCGACCTGTCGCGGCCGGACGCCACCTTCCTGCATGTGATGGCGATCAACTTCTCCTTCCCGGTGCCGAAGGAGGAAGTGGACCGGCTCGGCGCGGACTTCGGCAAGAGCCCGGTCGGCAACGGCGCCTTCAAGCTCGCCGAATGGACCCTCGGCCAGCGCGTCGTCTTCGAGCGCAATCCCGATTACTGGAAGCAGGGCCTGCCGAAGCTGGATCGCATCGAGTTCCAGATCGGCCAGGAGCCGACGGTGGCGTTGTTGCGCCTGCAGCGCGGCGAAGTGGACATCCTGGGCGACGGCATTCCGCCGGCCCGCTTCCTCGAGGTGAAGAACGACCCGGCGAACGAGGGCCTGATCGTCGAGGGCGGCCAGCTCCATACCGGCTATGTGACGATGAACGTGAAGACCCCGCCCTTCGACAATGTGAAGGTGCGCCAGGCCGTCAACATGGCGATCAACAAGGACCGCATCGTCAAGATCATCAACAACCGCGCGGTGCCGGCGAACCAGCCGCTGCCGCCCTCCATGCCCGGCTACGACAAGAACTACAAGGGCTACGCCTACGACCCCGAAGGGGCCAAGAAGCTGCTGGCCGAGGCCGGCCATCCGAACGGCTTCGAGACCGAGCTCTACGCCAACAACACCGACCCGAACCCGCGCATCGCGCAGGCGATCCAGCAGGACTTGGCCGCGATCGGCATCAAGGCGAACCTGAAGACGCTCGCGCAATCGGCGGTCATCCAGGCCGGCGGCGAGGGCTCGGCGCCGATGATCTGGTCGGGCGGCATGGCCTGGATCGCGGACTTCCCCGATCCCTCCAACTTCTACGGGCCTATCCTCGGCTGCGGGGGCGCGGTGCAGGGCGGCTGGAACTGGGCGTGGTACTGCAACGAGGAGCTGGACAAGATGGCGGCCGAGGCCGACGCCTTGACCGACCCGGCCAAGAAGGCCGAGCGCGAGGAGGCTTGGCGCAAGATCTTCATCCGGATCATGGAGGACGCGCCCTGGGCCCCGGTCTTCAACGAGCAGCGCTTCACCATGCATGCGCCGCGCGTGCAGGGCGACGAGGCTTTGTTCGTCGATCCCGTCCACATTCCGGTGCATTACGACGACGTGTCCGTTGCCCAGTAACCGCAGCCACACCATCCACAAGGAGCACCATCACTTCGGCTGGAACAACGCCAACCCGCCGAAGCTGAAGGTGGCGCCCGGGGACCGCATCGAGTTCGACACGATCGATGCCTCGGGCGCGCAGCTCGGGCCGGAGTCGACCCTGGCCGATCTGGCCAGGCTCGATTTCGGCAAGATCAACCCCGTGACCGGCCCCGTCCATGTGGACGGGGCCGCGCCCGGCGACGCGCTCAAGATCACCCTCCATGAGTTCGCGCCGTCGGGCTGGGGCTGGACGGCGAACATCCCCGGCTTCGGGCTGCTCGCCGATCAGTTCAAAGAGGCGGCGCTGCATATCTGGAAGTACGACCGCTCCAGCCTCGCTCCGGCCGCCTACGGGCCAGGCGGGCGCGTGCCGCTGAAGCCCTTCGCCGGCACGATCGGCGTCGCCCCGGCCGAGCCTGGGCTGCATAGCATCGTGCCGCCGCGGCGGGTCGGCGGGAACATGGATATCCGCGACATGGCGGCCGGCACGGTGCTCTACCTGCCGGTCGAGGTGCCGGGGGCCCTGTTCTCGATCGGCGACACGCACGCCACGCAGGGCGACGGCGAGGTCTGCGGCACGGCCATCGAGAGCCCGATGGCGGTTTCCCTCACCATCGACCTCGTCAAGGGCGCCAACCTCCGCTCCCCGCGCTACACCACGCCGGGACCGGTCGCCCGACATTTCGACGCCAAGGGCTACGAGGTGACCACCGGCATCGGCCCAGACCTGATGGCCGGGGCGCGCGAGGCGGTCATGGGCATGATCGACCTGCTCACGGCCAAGCACGGCCTGAAGCCCGTGGAGGCCTACATGCTCTGCAGCGTGTGCGGCGATCTGCGCGTCAGCGAAGTCGTGGACATGCCGAACTGGGTGGTCTCCTTCTACTTCCCCCGCATCGTCTTCGAGTGAGCGCGCGCCCATCTTCCCCCCTGCTCTCGGTCGAGAACCTCACGGTTGGATTCAAGACCGAGGGCAGGGGCGATGTGCGGGTGGTCGAGGACGTCTCGTTCGAGGTCGCGGCCGGCGAGATGGTGGGCCTGGTCGGCGAGTCCGGCTGTGGCAAGAGCGTGACCGCGATGTCCATCCTGAAGCTCCTGCCGATGCCCCCCGCCTTCATCTCCGGCGGCCGGGTGCTGTTCCAGGGCCAGGACCTGGTCTCGTATGACGAGGAGGCCATGCGCCGCGTGCGCGGCGACCGCATCGGCATGATCTTCCAGGAGCCGATGACCAGCCTCAACCCGACCTTCACCATCGGCTACCAGCTGGACGAGGTGCTGACGACGCATCGCAACGTCTCGGCGCGCGAAGCGCGCGCACGCTCCATCGCCCTCCTGCGCAAGGTCGGCATCGGCGCGCCCGAGACGCGCTGCGCGCAATATCCGCACCAGCTTTCGGGCGGGCTGAGGCAGCGGGTGATGATCGCGATTGCGCTGGCCTGCGACCCCAAGCTCCTCATCGCCGACGAGCCGACCACGGCGCTCGACGTCACCATCCAGGCGCAGATCCTGGACCTGATCAAGCGCTTGCAGGAGGAGCTCGGCATGGCCGTCCTCCTGATCACGCATGATCTGGGCGTGGTCGCCGAGTTCTGCAGCCGCGTCATGGTGATGTATGCGGGCAAGGTGGTGGAGACTGGGCCGGCGCGCCGCCTCTTCCGCATGCCGCGCCATCCCTACACCGCCGGGCTGCTCGCGGCGATGCCGCGCCTGTCCAAGGGCAAGGACCGGCTCGCCACCATCCCCGGGATGGTGCCGGCGCCCGGCGCGCGTGGGACCGGCTGCCCCTTCTCCGACCGCTGCCCGCGCGCCCTGCCCCGCTGCCGCGGCGAGATGCCCTGGCTCACACCGATGGAGAGCGCGGACCATCGCGCGGCTTGCTGGAACCCGGTGCCGTCGTGACCCAGCTGCTCGAGCTCCAGGACGTGGTGAAGCACTTCCCCGTGAAGGCGACGGGCCGCGTCGTCCATGCGGTCAACGGCGTCTCGCTCTCGATGCGCCCGGGCGAGACGCTCGGGATCGTCGGCGAATCGGGCTGCGGAAAGTCCACGCTCGGGCGGCTGGCCTTGCGCCTCATCGAGCCCGACCGCGGAGAGGTCCGATTCGGCGGAGAGAATCTGCTCGCGCTCTCGGGGCGCGCGCTCCGGGCGAGGCGGCGCGAGATGCAGATCGTCTTCCAGGACCCCTATGCCTCGCTCGACCCGCGCCAGTCGGTGGCGGATATCCTCGCCGAGCCGCTGAAGATCCATGGGCTCGGCAACGGAAAGGCCCGCCGAGAGCGCGTCGCCAAGCTGCTGCAGCAGGTCGGGCTGCCGGAGGATGCCGCCCGCCGCTACCCGCACGAATTCTCCGGCGGCCAGCGGCAGCGCATCGGCATCGCCCGCGCGATCGCGCTGGAGCCCAAGCTGATCGTGGCCGACGAGCCGGTCTCGGCGCTCGACGTGTCAATCCAGTCGCAGATCCTGAACCTGCTCGTGGACCTCAAGCGCGCGCTGGGGCTCTCCTACATCTTCATCTCGCACGACCTTGCGGTGGTCGAATACATCTCCGACCGCGTGGCGGTGATGTATCTGGGCCATATCGTCGAGACCGGCACCGCGGCCGACCTCTATGCCGCGCCCGCGCACCCCTATACGCAGGCGCTCATCTCGGCGATCCCGGACCCCGACCCCGACCGGCCGCGCCAGCGCGTCGTGCTGGGTGGCGACGTGCCCAATCCCGAGCAGCCGCCGACCGGCTGCCCGTTCCATCCGCGCTGCCCGAAGGCGCAGCCCATCTGCTCGGTCGAGATGCCGCCGGCCAAGAATGTCGGCACCGAGGAGCGCCCGCACCTCGTGCGCTGCCACATGTACTGAGGCCCGCACCGATGCCGGTCAAAGTCCGCCGCGCGCGTGTCGGGGACAGGGCAGCGATCATCGAGATGGCGAACGCGCTCAACCTCTACGAGGGCAAGGCGCCGACACCGCTAACGGAGGACGGCTTGGCGCGGCACATGTTCGGGCGGCGGCGCATCCTCTCCTGCGTCCTTGCCGAGCTGGACGGCGCACTCGTGGGCTATGCCGCCTTTCAGCCGAGCTTCGACATGGAGACCGGCTCCAGCGGGATCTATATGTCCGACCTGTTCGTCCGGGAGGAAGCGCGCCGGCGCGGCGTCGGCCGCGCGCTGATGCAATGGCTGGCGCGCGAGGCGCTCCGCCGCGGCGGCGCCTGGCTCGGCTGGGGTGTCATGAAATCCAACGCCGAGGCGCAGGCCTTCTACCGCGCCGTCGGCGGCGGGCCCGTGGAGGTGGAGATCTACTCCGTGGCGTGCGACCAGCTGCTCGGGCGCTCGAAAGCCCCGCCCGATCAGTAGCGGAGCACCGCCGCCACCGGGGCGCCGAGCGGCAGCTCCTCGCGCGACAGGGTGAAGATGGTCCCGCCGTTTCGCAGCGTGTCCACCGCCGCCTGGTCCAGCAGGTCGACATCGCCCGCCTCGGGCGTGCCGCGGACGGTGACCTGGTCCTTGACTTCGTCGAAGCGGCCCCAGACCTGGCCGGAGTCCGGGAGGAAGAGCGTGTCCACCCGCGCATAGCGCGCCGCCTTGACGATCTCCGGCACCGCCGTCACGGCGCGCGCGTCGCCGCTGCCATGTAGCGCGCGCAGATGATCCAGCGCGCTCCGCTTGGCGCGGCCGAACATGGGCTGAACCAGCGGCAGGACGCGCTCATGCAGCGCATCCTCGTCGAGCGCCTCGGCATTCACCTCGACCGCTTCCTCATGCAGGTTCGGCAGCTTCGACATGTTGTGGAAGTGCCCGCTCACCTGCGGATCGCCCGCGATCACCACCGGTTCATGCCGCCCCGACAAGGCCGGGAGGAGCGCCGCGTCGAGCCGGCGCAGATATTGAATCAGCTCGACCTTGCGCAGCTCCTCCGGCGTCTCGCCGAAATTGTGTTTGCCGGGCAGCGCGCTTTCGCCGGCGTTCGTCCGCGGCCGTGGATTGGGCGGCGAGTGGGTCATCTGCTGGTAGTCGGTCTCGTCCATCACCTCCTTCACGCCTTGCGGCAGGTCTAGATCGCGCCGCTCGGACAGTCCCTCGCGGTCGCCGGCAAAGACGCGCGCACCGGCAAGGCTGACGGTAATTAGCGTGAAACGCTCGCCGCCGTCGAGCAGCGGGAGGAGCGGACGCAGCCGGAAGCTGGAGCCGACCGTCAGCCGCTCCTCCGGCTGATATGGAAGGTCGATCGCCCGCATGAAATCCTTGGCGAGATACAAGGCGAGCCCCTCGCTGCGATGCTGCCAGAAATCGGCGCTGTCGAGCAGCTCGACGGCGGGCGCCAGGATCGCATCGGCGTCGTCGCGGCGTAGCCCGCGCGCGGTCAGGCGGTTCTCCGCCTCGTTCAGCAGGTTCTTCAGCCGGATCGGATCCTGGCGGATTTCGGCGCCGGCCCGGTGCGTGGGCATCAGGATCGACACGCCCAGCTCGCCGGCCGCTCCGGCGATCTCCAGGATCTGATCTTTCGTCAGCATGTTCATGCGCTTCCCCCGAGGCAGGCGGACACGCGGGGATAACCCAAGCCGCTCGGCCCGGGTTGCATCGCCGTTGCGCGAACCAGCTATTCCGGCGCGGCGATCTCGATCCGGTTGCCGGCGGGGTCCTCGATGAAAAGCCGCCGCACGCCGGGGATGGGCCGGCGGTCCGGAAGGATGGCCACCCCAGTCTTGCGCAGGCGCTCCTCGGCGGCGGCGAGGTCCCGAACCCGGTAGCAGACGTGGCGGCGGCTGCGATTGGCCTCGGGCCCGGCGCGGTCCTCCAGCGCCAGATGCAGCTGCACCGGGCCGACCTGGTACCAGGCGCCTTCAGCCGGATCGCCCGGGCGGGGCGCCGGCTCAAGGCCGAGGACCTCGCCATAGAAGCGCTTGGCCGCCTCCATCAGTTCGCGCGCGACGGTGACCTGGACATGGTCTAGGCCGAGGATGCCGATCATAGCGGTCCCTCCCGCTCATTGCGGACCTGTGTAACAGAGAATGTGCATCTTGACACCTTGCTCTCCATAGGAGAGCATCCGGCCGCGTGAGGCTGATGATAATCAAGAGGGAGTCGAGGGAGCTTCTGGCCATTTCGCACATGGGCATTGCCCA
>JAREAF010000524.1 GCA_029240475.1 Rhodospirillales bacterium
CATGCCCGCGCTCACGCAGCCAGAGACACGAAGTACTGCCCGCGCTCGCCAGCCCAGCCCGTGAAGGAGGAGGCGAACTCGGCCCCATCGACGGCGCGCGGAGGCGTGCGCTCGGCCCATGCGTTCGAGAGGGCGCGAGCGAAGCGCTTGCGATAATCGAAGGAGGCGAGGTCGGACTTTGCGAGGGTATAGCCGGCAGCAGCGCCACGGCGGAGGCCGGCAAGCTGGCCTTGAACCTCGGCGTGCGCGGCTCGCATGATCGAGGAGAGGTCAAAAGCGCGAGCAGCCAGTTTGCCCATTCCGATATCCCATCTAGTGCCCTGTAGATAGGATGCCTGTCTAGTGGAAGGCTATCAACAGGCCCGTAGCTCAGCTATTGCTTTTCTTATACTGTTCGGCCTATGTTCCTCGCACGCGAAGCGAGGATGGCCCACCCCCTGTGATCCG
Organism: Rhodospirillales bacterium; assembly: GCA_029240475.1. GTDB lineage: Bacteria > Pseudomonadota > Alphaproteobacteria > JAREAF01 > JAREAF01 > JAREAF01. Next base: position 448 of record JAREAF010000524.1, read on the forward strand.
ACTGACCCCACGTCTCTGCCGTGCAGCGCGCGCCCTACTCGATTGGGATCAATCTCACTTGGCCGAGGCGGCGGGCGTGCCCCGTTCTACGCTGATGGCCTTTGAGGCTAAGAGGGACGACGACGCCCGATTAAATTAATGGGCGCAAACAATAGGCTTGCCGTGGAAGCTTTCGAGCGTGCGGGCCTTGAGTTCATCCCCGAGAACGGCGGCGGCGCCGGAGTCAGGATGCGCGAGCGACGGGTGTGACGATGAGCATACCCGACCGCATGACATACGAGCGCGCGTTCTTCTTGAACGAAGAACGAGGAGAGCCGACTCCATTCGATGCAGCGTTCGTGCTTGAGGCAACCTGCTTCCACGAAGCTGGGCACGCAGTCGCCGGTTACATGCTTGGCTTCGGCCTAAGCAGCGTTTCCGTGACCGTGGAGTGCGCTCGGCTTCCTGAAAATCCGGAGAAGCTGGGTTACAGATTCCCCGGCCTATACATGCAGGCGAAGCGCCCAACGGCTCGCTGGGGGCGGGCGATACGGGAGCGGGGTTATGGTCATGCCGCCCTCGCGTTCGGCTGCATGACCTGCGCCGGGCCAGCAGCCGAATTGCGGTTCCTCACTTACAATGACATGCCGCGGCAGATGCTTGGCGCGACGATCGGGGACCATGAGGCGGTCGATCGCATCGGGAAGTATCTCGACAACGGCGGGAATGGCCGTTTTCGTCCAAGGGACCGTTTCGCATTCCGTAGGCTGTCGTGGCGCGAAGCCCAAAAGCTAATCCACCGCGAGGACGTTTGGGATGCGGTCGGTGAACTCGCCTATGCCCTTCAGGAGGGGCTCTATGACTGGCCCGAAGCGCCCGGACAAGCGACCAGCCTCATCCCGGGTTCGACTGCGCGCTCGATCATTCGGCGGGCCGGCATCGCGCCGCTCGGCCAAGAGTAGCCCGGGCGCCGACCCGACCGACCTCGGCGCGGCGTCGAACCTTCCCACCGAGACCAGAGCGACGCTCTTTTCCCCCTAGGCCGTCGCGAAGGATGCCAGCGGCTCTGAAGACCTTACCGCGGCCTCGATCACCCGCCGTTCGGTATGGGCTAGTTCCTCGCAGATGAACTCATACTCCTCGGCGCTGTCGTCGATGGGACCCACCATCGCCCGGTGCTTGTCCAGGTCGAAATCCCTCAATTTCCTGAGTACGATGGGTGAAAACGCCGGGAGGTAATACGCAGCCCGATCGATCTGCGTCAGGGACGGCGCCACGCATCACGTCTTCACCGCCTATCATCTTCGTGAGAGTGATGAGCCGTACCGAGCCTTCCACCGAGGTGACGAGGTGAACGAGGCCGGTCGTCTGACTGATGTGGACACGCCCGCTTTGGCTGTTGTCTACCTGCCTTCGGCCGGATTGGAATTGACTGTGCTCGCGGAAGATTAGACCCTCGTCCTCAGCCCACTCGATCTCGATACAAGTACGCATTAGACGAGCCGGCGAACTGAAGCTGCGGCGATAAGCGAAGTAGCCACCCTCGAATTTCCGATGGGGACCGCGCGGATATTCGCCATATGCCGCGTCCGCAACTTCGACGAATTGGCTTTCGTCTTCGAGTTCCGGCTCAATGCCTAAGGATTGGCACACATTCACAACGGTGAGATTGTGTACCGCTTTGCCGGCGAGGAGATTGAAAACGGTCTTCTCGGAGTAACCCGCCGCATCCGCCAGCTGAGTTCTTGTCCAACCCTTCATTAGACGTGCCTTGTCGATCCGCCTCGCACGTTCCTTCCGGAAATCCGCTCCGTTGTTCATGATGTAACCCCACAGCTGAGGGAGTGTGCATCAACTTCCCGGGTCGGAAAAGCCCCTTTCTGGTTCTTACCGAAGGAGCACGTGCGGAAATTCTGAGTGCCGGTTCATGGCCTACAAGCGAAGGTAAACGGAAGGTTAAACCTTCTGTCGCGACTTGGACCCAGACGCCAAGCCACCCGACGGGATGGGGCACAGCGCTCAAGGAGCGAGCCCCATGTTCAAAGACTGCTGCTCTCCCAACCTTCTTCGGTTCGCTGTTCTCGCCGGCACGCCTCCCCGGAAGGGGCAGACCGTTGACCCAACCACTTCATGGTTAGCGCTGAATGGCAGCTCATCGTGGAATCACGGCTGGGGCTTTGCCGGCTCTGTAGAGCAACGGCACGATGGCCCGCCAACGTCATCGAGGAGAATGCCAGTTTCATTTAGAACAATTTACGCTGCCTGCGTGCTCACCCTCGCCGCGAGCACGGCGGTGGCAGAGACCAAAACCATTGCAACGGCCGGCAATTGGACCGCCTTCGCGGGCAGGGACGAAGAGAACCGCCCGGTCTGCGGGGTCCGCGCCAGCGATCCAGAGAACAGCCCCACCAGGCGTGTGCTCATGGTAAAGTGGTGGAGCGGCGGCGCGAACCTAGCGATCCAAGCGGCCAAGGCGTCCTGGCGTATTCCGGCGGGAACGCAGATGAGGATGACACTACGTTTCGACGGCGGCACCCCGCTCAGTGGGACGGGTCAAGTTCACGCTAACCGGCCGAACATGGTGCACATCGGCATCAACCCTGAGGCGACCCTCG
>JAREAF010000525.1 GCA_029240475.1 Rhodospirillales bacterium
GATTGCGCTGCTGCGGACCGTGGCTGCCTCAAGCTTAAGCGTCACTCACTCTAGCGCGGACTGAGCTGGCGCTCGGCCTGCGTGACCATTTCGAGACAGGCCGCGCCGTCCCCACGTCCGTCGAGCGTCCGCGCCTCGTTCAGCTTTGCGCGAGCCTGCATGACTCGGTCTCCGCCACCGCCCGCCTCGGCTGCCTGGCGCGTCGCTTGCGCTTCTCTGGCCTCGTTCTGGAACGGCGGCACCGTCGGCGGCGCGATCGGCGCCCCCTGGTTGCGAGCCTGCATAGCCTGACTCTCGCGCGCCGCCGCGACGCCCTGGCCCCCCGAGGAGGCCGAGGCGGTTGCCTCCGCCATCTCGTTCACGCGCGTTTCGAGCGCATTGATGCGATCGGCGCAGGGTGACGCCAGGCAAGAGCCGGCCAGGACGACATACAGCGCCGCAACGGCCGCAGGCATCAGGCGAGAGGGCATGAAGTGTCTCCGTCTCGAATGAGTAACCAATCCGCGCTCGCCTCGTGAGGTCCTTCGATCACGTGCTCAACTGGTCCCGGATCGGCAGTTGCCGAATGCGCTTGCCTGTCGCGGCGAACACCGCGTTCGCGATGGCCGGCGCCACCGGCGGCAGGCCCGGTTCGCCGACGCCTCCGAGAGGCCGGGCGTAGTCCGTCGAGGGCAGGAGATGCACCCGGATCTCGCGCGGCGCGGAGTCGATCCGCGTGAGCTCGTATGTGTCGAAGTTGTTCTGCTCCGCCCGCCCATTCTTGAACGAGATCTCCGCCGAGGTGGCGAGCCCAGCGCCCATGATCACGGCGCCCTCCATCTGCGAGCGGACCCGGTCCGGATTGACCATCGGTCCACAATCGATGGCGATGTCGACCCGCGGGATCGAAAGTCTCCCGCCGTCGCCAACCGCCACCTCCGCTGCGACCGCAATGTAGCTGACGAAGCTGTAGTGGCCGGCAATGCCGACACCGCTTCCCTTGGGCAGGCTCCGGCCCCAGCCGATGCCTTCGGCTGCGGTCTCGACCACGCGCCGGAGACGCCCGGTGTCGATCGGGTAGCGCTCCGGGTCCTCGCCGTGGTTCCAAACGTCGCCGATTTTTGTGGGGTCGATGATCCGCGCCGGGCCGATCAACTCGAGGAGATAATCCTTCGGGTCGCGACCCGCGGCATGAGCGAGTTCGGCCACGAAGGACTGGATCGCGAAAGCATGGGGGATGTTGGACACCGCGCGAAACCAGCCGATGCGCACATGCGCGGCGGCTTCCGGATTCTCGGCCCGGATGTTGGGGATGTCGAAGGGCGTGTTGACGAGCCCCATGCCGAGCTCGAAGGGCAGCTCGTGCTTGGGGTCCGGCGCGAAGATCGAGCCGATGGTTGGGGCGGCGCTGCGATGCAGCCACGCCACCGGCTTTCCGGAGGCGTCGAGCCCGGCCTCGAGCCGCTCGACCGAGACCGTATGATAATAGCCGTGATGCAGGTCGTCCTCGCGCGTCCAGGTGACCTTGACCGGCGCGCCGTCCATGGCTTGCGAGCAAAGGCCCGCCTCCACGACGAAGTCCGGCTTGGACTTCCGCCCGAAGCCGCCGCCGAGCAGGGTGACATTGACCTTCACCTTCTCGACTGGCAGGCCGAGGCGCTTCGCAAGAAGCCCGCGCGTCGCCTGCGGCGCCTGCGTGCAGGCCCAGGCCTCCGCCGCACCATCGACGATGCGCACCAGCGCCGCCGGGGGCTCCATCGGCGATTGGGCGAGATGCGGAATGTAGTATTCCGCTGAGACGCGCTTTGCGGCTCCGGCCATTGCGCGCTCGACGTCGCCTTCGTTGCGGACCACCTTGCCGGGCTTTCCCGCCGCCTCGCTGAGGCGGGCGCGATAGGTGTCGGAGGAATAGGCGGCGTTCGGGCCGTCCTCCCAGTTCACCTTCAGCGCCTCGCGTCCCTTGATGGCCGCCCAGGTGTTGCGGGCAATGACCGCGACGCCGCCGAGCGGCTCGAACTCGGATGGGATCGGCGGCGGAGCGATAGTGACGACTTTCAGAACCCCCGGCACCTTCAGGGCATTCGCCGCGTCATAGGACGCGACCTTCCCGCCATAGACCGGCGGGCGGGCGATGACCGCGTAGAGCATGCCCTCGACGCGGGCGTCGATGCCGTAGACCGCCGTGCCAGTAGTGAAGTCATAGTTGTCGATGAGGCCGACCGTGTCCTTGCCGATGTAGCGGAAGGCGGATGACTCTTTCAGCCGCACAGTGCCGCGATCCGGCACCGGGAGCATCGCCGCGGCTCTGGCCAGCGCGCCATAGCCCAAACTGCGCCCGCTCGGCGCATGCGTGACCACGTGATTGGCGGCTCGGACCTCGTTTTCCGGCACGCCCCATTGAGCTGCGGCCGCCTGCTCCAGCATCGTCCTCGCCGCACCTCCGGCCCGACGCATCGGCATGAACCAGTGACGCAGGCTGCGCGAGCCGTCGGTGTCCTGGTTCCCGAAGCGCTCCTCGTCGCCCCAGGCCTGCGCAACGCGAACCCGCGCCCAATCGGCCTCGAGCTCGTCGGCCACCACCATGGCGATGGAGGTGCGTACGCCCTGCCCCATCTCCGAGCGGTGGCAGGTCACGGTGACGGTGCCATCCTCCGCGAGCGATATGTAGATGGTGGGATCGTCGCGCCATCCGTTCGGCATACCGTCCGCACCGAACTTATTCTCTTGAGCGGGAAGTATGGTCGGCAGGCCCGCCGCGAGAACGAACACGCCGGCGCCGATTCCGGCGAGCAGGCTGCGGCGGCTGACATGAGCGCGGCCTTCGCTTGAGCCGGAGTTAACCGTTAACTGAACGCGCGCTTCCGCCCTTCCGCGAAGATCGACAGCTTGATTCCGCTCGTGGCCGGTGGCGGCTGGACCCGAGCGTCCTTCGCCACGTAAACCATCTTGGGCGCCGCTGCGGGGCTGTGCAGGCGGGGAGAGCTCGACGGTGGCCTAAATGTATCCGGGTGTACGCCGTCAGGGCTCGTGAGACAGATCGGGGCTATTCAGGAAGGGAGGATTTCTGGTTCATCGTAGCCGTCAGGAGCGAAGATGAAGCAGAAATCC
>JAREAF010000526.1 GCA_029240475.1 Rhodospirillales bacterium
GTGACGAGGAGCCACAGCACCGGCAGCTTGCGCGGCACCACATGCTCGGCGATCAGCGCGAGCGAGATGTCCCGCCCCTCGTACCGCGCGGTCACGCTCGGGAAATAGGCCGCGTCCTGGGCGAGCTTCGGCTGGTCGAGGAAAGGCAGGCAGGCGTCGAACAATCGAGCGCGCGCCGTCTTAATGGTCCGGTTCTGGCGCCAGAACAGGATCGCCAGCGCCGCCGCGGTCAGTGCCAGCAGAAGAGCGGTCCCGATCTCCACGACGCGGCGCCGGCGCTAGCGCACCACCGTGACCGGGCAGTGGGCGGAGCGCACCACCGCCTCCGCCACCGAGCCGAGCAGGATCCGCGCTGCGCCGCGATGCCCGGCCGAGCCGGTCACGATGTGATCGGCGCCGTCCTGCTTGGCGAAGGCGACGATGGTCTCGGGGATGTTGCGGCCCTCGGCCGCGACGCAGCGCACAACCCTCACGCCCGCCCGCTCCGCCACGGCCTTGGCCTGATGCAGCTCGCGATGAATCTGCGCATCGACGGCTTCAAGGACGTTCGCGTCCCAGAAGGCCGAGTGCGAGGCGCGCTCGGGCCCGATGGTGGTTACAGTGAAGAAGGTCAGCGGCACCCCGAGGCTCTTGGCCAGAGACACCGCGAAGGTCACCGCCTTCTCCGAGCTATGCGACCCGTCCGTCGCGCACAGGAGCTTGCTCACCATGGCACCCCCTCCTAGTAGCCCTGCGGCTTCGGCCAGGACATCGTGAACTGGTCGCCCCTGCGCACATACTTGTACCGGTGGAAGGCGAACCACAGCGATGCGCCGATATAGAAGGCCATCATCGCCAGCAGCTGATTGCCGTAGCCGAGGAAGACCGCGAAGTACGTCGCGATGCAGAGCGCCAGCAGCACCAGCGCGGGGATCGGATGGAACGGATGCACATAGCCGCGCCGGATCGAGTTCAGCGGCCATTTGCGCCTGAACAGGATCATGTTGATCGGCATGAAGGTGTAGCCGAGCAATCCCGACAGGATGGAGAAGGTGATGACCTGGTCCAGCAGGCCCGTGAAGGCGAAGGATATCGCGATCGGGATCAGGATCAGGATCGAGCGGAACGGCGTGCGGTAGCGCGGATGCACCGCCCCGAACCAGAGCGGCACGTAGCGGTCGCGGCCCATCGAGAACCAGGCGCGCGCCGCGTCATTGATGCAGCCGTTCGCCGAGGCGACCGCGGAGAGCACCGTGCCGATCGCCAGAAACACCTTGAGGAAGTCGCTGCCGGTGACGACCGCGGAGTCGTACATCGGCGTGAAGGCTTGGCCCAGATACTCCCACGGCAGCAGGCCGGAGGCGGCGTACCAGGTGATCGAGGCGGCGATGAGCAGGGTGATCATGCCGCTCATCGTGCCGAGCGGGAGCGAGCGGCCCGGCGAGCGCACTTCCTCGGCCGCCTGGCAGGTGCCCTCGATCCCGAGATAGTACCAGATGCCGAAATGGAAGGCGGCGATGACGCCGATCCAGCCGTAGGGCAGGTCCGTAAGCAGCTCGCGATGCTGCAGCACCGCGCCCGGGTTCCAGGGCTGGGTCCCGACGAACAGCACGACCAGCGAGATGAAGGCGGCGGCGGTGATGATGAAGTTCACCGTCAACGTCATGAAGACGCCGCGATAGTTCAGGAATGCCAGCACCGCGATGGTCAGCACCACCCAGGGCTGGGTGTTGAAGGTCTCCGTCCCCGCGACGGCCGCCAGCAGATCGCCGACGACCAGCGCGTCGGCCGCTTCCAGCATGGTGTAGGCCATGACCAGATAGAGGCCGACATTGAATGCCATCAAGGGGCCGATGATGTGCTTGGCCTGGGCATATTGCCCGCCGGCGGCGGCGACGGTGGAGGTGACCTCCGAATCGATCATCGCCACGCAGGTGTAGAGCAGGCCGATGACCCAGCAGGCGATGAGCGAGCCGAGCGCCCCGCCCTTGCCCACCGAGAAGTTCCAGCCCATGAACTCGCCGACGAGCACGATGCCGACGCCCAGCGCCCAGACATGCGCCGGCCCGAGCACCTTGAGGAGATTGATCCGCTGCGGCTGGCCGGCGGCGATCGCGTGGTCGGTCATCGCCTGTCCCCCGTGCGCTCATGCTCGAGCAGCTCGTCATAGCCTTCGCGCGAGCTGAGCAGCAGGTCTTCGGAATATTCGCGGTTGACGCGGATCGCGTCGAGCACCATCCAGCCGAGCAGCAGGGCCGAGATCGCCCAAGCCGCGTAACCGGCGAGTTGCCAAGCATCCATTGCGGTCGTTCCCCTGTTACGCGGTCACTCGAAACGTTCGGAGATCACCTCGCGGTACTCCTTGTCGGAATACCGGACGACGAAGACGAAATAGCCGCCGATCACCAGCGCGGTGATGATGAACCAGACCGGATCGATGGTGTAATCGAAGCGGGTTGAGATGATCTCGGCAGCGCTTTCGGGCGTGTAGCCGAGCTTCTCCCACTGGGCGGCCATGGTCGGGTTCTGGCCCAAGCTCTCCCAGGTGACGGTCTCCGGCACGTTGGTGACTGTGCCGCCGCCGGTCAGGCCGAAGATCAAGGGCAGGAACATCGCCGCATAGACCAGAGCGACGATGAAGATGGAATCGATGAACTGGCCGATGCCGCTCTGCCTCGGCGGCTCGTATCTGCGCGCCATGTCGATGCTCTCCCTATTTCCGCTCGCGCCGCTCGTCGAGGTGGCGGATGTCGAGCCCGTAGATGAAATCCTTGTCGTGGGAATAGTGGCGGACCATCGCGGCGATGGAGGCGGTGTTGAAGAGCAGCACGAGCGCGCCGCTGATCAGGATCGCCGCCTTGACGGCGCCGTCCTCGACCATGCCGATGGTGGCGAAGGCCACGTAGGTGACGACCGCCCACAGGACGACGACGAAGCCCCACGCCCACACTCTGTCGCGGGAGAACATGCTGTCGATTCGGGTGCCCAGCGCGCGCTCACGTCGGGCGGTGGCAATGCCGGATTCTACTGTCATGAGCCGATGCGTTCCCTTCCGCGTGGCATTCGTTTCGGACCGGACCTGATCCGGTCCGGCAAGTTGGGAATCGG
>JAREAF010000527.1 GCA_029240475.1 Rhodospirillales bacterium
GCGGAACGGGCAGCGCGGGGCGAAGCGGCAGCCGGTCGGGAGGTCGAGTGGGTCGGGCGGCGCGCCGTTGGCTTCTGGGTGCGATCCGCTCCAAGCTCATCGACCTGGACGTGGTCAACAAGGTGGACCGGCTCACGCGCACGCTCGCCGAATTCGCGATGCTCGTCGAGCTCTTCGATGCCGAGGGGGTCTCGTTTGTCTCAGTGACTCAGTCGTTCAACACGTTGAATGCGGGAGAGTCTGGCGTCGGCTCGAGTAATACAGATGATACCCGGCGAACTCCGGGGACCAATCCTCGAGCACCTTGCGCAGGCGCCCTTCAGTGACGTGCTTCTCCACGAGGTCCTCGGGCGCGTAGGCGATGCCGTAGCCGGCAACCGCCGCTTCGACCTGAGCGTAAGAGGTGTTGAAGGTCAGCTGCCCGTCGACCCGTACGCGAAGCTCCTGCCCGCGCTTCTCGAACTCCCAGGCGTAGATCCCGCCTGCCGTGGCCTGGCGGATGTTGACGCATTTGTGCGCGATCAGTTCCTGAGGGGCCGGGTGCAGTCTTGTGTCCGGCCTCACATGATGCTTTCTCCGTCAAGAGCTTCGTCCGGTACCCGCCATGCGACTATCGTCGGCCGCCTGAACAAAGCCGCGCAGCAGGTCAATCGGCACAGGAAACACGATCGTCGAGCTCCTCTCGCCCGCGATGTCGGCTTCCGGTCTGGCGGCTAGAGCCGAAGCGGCTTCGACCAGCTTTTCGGCCGCTTGCTGCTCGCCTTCCGCATTGATAATCCTGGCGCGCCGGTTTCGCTCCGCTTCGGCTTGCTGCGCGATCGCCCGAACCATGCTTTGGTCGATGTCCACGTGCTTGATTTCGACGTTGGCGACCTTGATGCCCCAGGCATCGGTCTGGTTGTCGAGGATCGCCTGAATGTCGCTGTTCAGCTTGTCCCGCTCGGCCAGCATCTCGTCGAGCTCGTGCTTGCCGAGCACGGACCGAAGTGTCGTCTGGGCGAGTTGGCTCGTAGCGGTCAGGAAATTCTCAACCTGGATCACGGCTTTGTCGGCGTCGACCACCCGGAAATAGATCACCGCATTGACCTTAACGGAGACGTTGTCGCGCGAGATGACGTCCTGGCTCGGCACATCCAGAACGATGGTGCGCAGATCGACTCTCACAAGCTGCTGGACAAAGGGAACCAGGATGATGAGCCCCGGTCCCTTCACGCCCGAGAAGCGGCCGAGCGTGAACACCACGGCGCGCTCATATTCGCGCATGATCTTGATCGCGATGGCCAGCCCGCCGAGCACGAGGAGGGCAAGGAGCACGTAGGCGAAGGACGTCGCATCGATGAATGGCATCAGAACCTCCTCACTCCGACCGTGGCCGCTCGGCCTCCGATTCGACCAGCAGCGTCAGCCCCTCACGCCCAATGATCCGTACCCGTTGTCCAGGGGCCATGGGTTCGGCCGCGCGCGCCTGCCATCGCTCGCCGTGGACGTGGACCTGACCCGAGGTGCCTGACCATGCGCGCACGAGTCCGGAGCGACCCAAGAGGACGGCGTTCCCGGTCACGACCGGCTGTCCGCGCGAACGAACAGCGGCTGTCCCGGCGAGCAGCGCGAGCCCCGCTCCGACGCTGGTGGCCGCCACGATCACCGCCGGAGAGAGCGTGAACCCCGGGACGTCGCCCTCGAAGAGGAAGATCGAGCCGACCGCGAAAGCGACGACGCCGCTGATCCCGAGCGCCCCGAACGAGGGCGTGAACGCCTCGGCAATCAACAAGGCAATGCCGAGCGCAACCAGCCCGATCCCCGCGTAATTGACCGGCAGGAGATTGAGAGCGAAGAGCGCTATAGCGAGGCAGATGGCTCCGACCGCGCCCGAGATCACCGTCCCCGGATTCATAAACTCGAAGATCAGTCCGTAGACGCCGACGAGCATGAGGATGAATGCGATATTCGGATTGGTGACGACGGCCAGGAGCCGCGTTCGCCAGTTCGGCTCGATCGAGACGACCGCGAGCCCGGCCGTCTCGAGTTTCACCTGGTTCCCGCCGATCCGAACAGAGCGGCCATTCGCCTGGCGGAGCAGATCGTCGACGTCGGGGGCGACGATCTCGATGACGCCTTTCTGAAGCGCTTCCCTCGCCGGAAGGCTCGCAGATTGGCGCACGGCCGCCTCGGCCCATTCGGCATTCCGCCCGTGGAGCTCGGCGAGGCCGCGCAGATAGGCGGCGGCGTCGTTCACGGCCTTGTTGGCGAGAGTGTCGGTCGGCGATGTCGTGGGGGCGCTCTTGTCCTCGCCGCGGCGGTCGCCCGAGCCGTCGGGGCGCGGCGTCCCGCCCCCTCCAAGCTGCACGGGCGTCGCCGCGCCGAGATTGGTACCCGGTGCCATGGCTGCGATATGGCTTGCGTAGAGAATGTAGGTGCCCGCGCTCGCCGCCCGTGCCCCGCTGGGGCTCACAAAGGTGACGATCGGCGTCTGCGAGGCAAGAATGTCGCGGACGATCTCGCGCATGGCGCTATCGAGACCGCCGGGGGTATCCATCCGCAGGATGATGAGCCGCGCTTCCCTCTCGCTCGCTGCCTTGAAACCCTGACGCAGATACTCCGTGGTCGCCGGTCCGATTGCGCCGCCCACTTCGAGAAGAATGGCGGAACGAGCGACGGCTCCGTCCTGTGCACGGTCCACGCTAAAGGCCGCGGGCATCGTGAGAACGAGCGCTGCATAGATCAGAAACGTCTTGGCGGCCCCGCGCATTCGGCCGATCCAGTCCCGGTGTCGGAGAGGGAACATCGCTTTTCGATCTAATGTTCCCCGCGCTCGAAGGTGCTAAGAACGTAGCCGCGCTTCTCGCCGCAGCGCCGGATCTTCTCACTTTCACCGCGTTGCGCGTAGCGCAAGGGCTGTGCATGGCCTCCGCTTTCACGCTGACGCTCGCCTATCTCGGCGAGCCTTCGCGGCCTACATCACCGGGAATGTCGCCAGCAACCTGTTCGGGCGCTTGATTGCTGCGAGCGTCGCCGACCATCTCGGGCTTGCGCCGACCTTCCTCACGCTCGCTGGGCTCAATTTGTTGGCGCAGCCCTCGTCCATGTCGGCCTGACGCCACCGATGGTGCCGCAGCCGGCCGGGGGCCGCTCGGCACTCGCCGCCTGGGCAGAGCATCTGCGCAACCCGCAGCTTACCGCCAGCTTCGCGATTGGCTTCTGCATCCTCTTTGCCTTCATCGGCACCTTCACCCTTCAACTTCGTGCTCGTGCGCGAGCCGATCGGCTTGGGTCTGATGAGCCTCGGCTTCATCTATTTCGCGTTCCTGCCGTCGATCTTCACCACCTTGCTGGCGCGGGCCGCGCGGTGCAGCGGATGGGCGCGAGAACGAGCCTTTGGCGAGGTTTCGGCGTCGCGGCTGCCGGCCTGCCGCTGCTCATACAGCCAAATCTCGCGACGGTGCTCATCGGGCTCGCGCTCGTCGGGATCGGCACCTTCCTCACCCAAGCGACCGCGACCGGCTTTGTTAGCCGCGCCGCCACGGGCGATCGCGGCTCTGCGAGCGGGGCCGCCGTGGTGCCCAACGGGCTCGACAAGATCGACGATGTCGGCGAGATTCTTGCCGACATCGCGCCTGAGTTCAGCGTGCGCGCGATCTACTCGC
>JAREAF010000528.1 GCA_029240475.1 Rhodospirillales bacterium
TGGGCAACATCTATGTGTCGGAGATCCTCTACCGCGCCGGGATCTCGCCGCGCCGGCGCGCGGGGTCGATCGCGGGCGCGCGCGCCGAGCGTCTGGCCGCGGCGGTCAAGTCGGTGCTGGCCGAGGCGGTCGCGGCGGGCGGCTCCAGCCTCCGGGACTATGTCCAGACCTCTGGCGAGCTCGGTTATTTCCAGCATCGCTGGGCGGTGTACGACCGCGAGGGCAAGCCTTGCCCGGATTGCGACTGCGACGCAAAGCGGACGGGCGGCATCCGCCGCATCGTGCAGGGCGGGCGCTCGACCTTCTATTGTCCCAAGCGCCAGCGATAGGGTAAGCCATTGCCCCGATGCCGATCCGCTTTGCCTGCGTCCTCATCGCCCTTCTTCTCGTGATCGCTCCGGCCCGCGCGGGCGAAGCGTTCGTGGAAGGCTTCGAAGACCTGCCGCTCGCGCCCGGCCTGGTCAATCTGCCCGAGGCGGGCACCGGCTTCGACAAGCCCACGGGCCGCATCGTCGTCGCTTATGCCAGCGGCAAGACGACCGGCTCGGCGGTGGAGCAGTTCTACAGCACCACCCTCCCGCAGCTCGGCTGGACCCGCCAAGGCAACGCCTATCTGCGCGAGGGCGAGCGGCTCACGATCGAGATCATCGGCGCGCAAGGCGGCGTGACCGTCCGCTACACGCTGGCGCCCATCTGAGTTGGCCCGATCCTAGATCCTGAAAACCACATCGAGAGCTTAGCCATGACCGCCGAGACCATCATCGTCGAGACGCGCGGCCGCGTCGGCCTCATCCGCCTCAACCGGCCCCAGGCGCTCAACGCGCTGTCCAACAAGCTGATCGCGGAGCTGGAAGAGGCGCTCGATGCCTTCGAGGCCGACGATTCGATCGGCGCGATCGTGCTCACCGGCGACGAGCGCGCCTTCGCCGCCGGGGCCGATATCAAGGAGATGAAGGACAAGACCTTCATGGAGGCCTATCTCGCTGACTTCATCACCAAGAGCTGGGAGCGGACCGCCCAATGCCGCAAGCCGGTGATCGCCGCGGTGGCGGGTTTCGCTCTGGGCGGCGGCTGCGAGCTCGCCATGATGTGCGACTTCATCATCGCCGCGGAGAATGCCGTGTTCGGCCAGCCGGAGATCACCATCGGCATCATCCCGGGCGCAGGCGGCACGCAGCGTCTCGCGCGCTTCGTGGGCAAGTCCAAGGCGATGGAGATGGTGCTGACCGGGCGGCGGATGGATGCGGCCGAGGCCGAGCGCTGCGGGCTCGTCAGCCGCGTGGTCAAAGTCGAGGAGCTGCTCGAGGAGGCGATGAAGACAGCGGAGAAGATCGCCTCCTTCTCGCGTCCGGCCGTGTATATGGCGAAGGAGGCCGTGAACCGCGCGTTCGAGACCTCCCTCAGCGAGGGCATCCGCTTCGAGCGGCGCGTATTCCATTCCGCCTTCGCCATGGAGGACCAGAAGGAAGGGATGACGGCCTTCGCCGAGAAGCGGCCGCCGAAGTTCCGCAATCGCTGATCGGCGGGGGTGCCATGGCTCGCTTGACCCGCATCGCCGCTGCCGATATAAACCGCGCCTCCGCGAGGCGAGGGTTTTTGGCGCCGGCGCGGGCATGTTTTCGCGACGGAGCACCGAGGAGCCATGGCCAACCATAAGTCGGCCGAGAAGCGCGCGCGCCAGATCGAGCGGCGCACCGCCGTCAATCGTGCGCGCGCCAGCCGCATCAAGACCTTCGTGAAGAAGGTGGAGGCCGCGATCGCCACCGGCGACAAGTCGGCCGCCGCCGAGGCGCTGCGCAATGCGCAGCCCGAAATTCAGCGCGGCGTGACCAAGGGCATGGTTCACAAGAACACGGCCGCGCGCAAATTGTCGCGCCTCTCTGCGCGCGTGAAAGCGCTCTCCTAACTCCGCGCAACTCAGGAATTTTGGGCGGCGTGCATCATCGCGCGCGCGGGCGCTGCCATGCGAGCGTGGCGCGCGTGACCAACCGATGAGGAATCTATGACGTTCTCCATTCGATCACGTTGCGCGAACGCGTCCGCCGCGCGTAGAGTGGCGCTACTGGTCGATGGGGAGGTCGACAAGTAATCGGCAAGTAAAAGTGAAAACTTTTATTAAGCCGACCTAAGGAGTTAGTTGCATCCGGTCGTACATTACCGTCGCACCGGCCGCTAACCCCGCACACGGCACAGTGATCAGTTGAGAGCGGCGGATCCGCGTCGGGGCGGGTTCGCAAGTGAGCGCCGCTTTCGCAATTCCAGGCTCGGGTCGCCCGGCGAAAGCGGGCCCCGGGGAAAGGGGACGACCGGAACGATGGCTTATGCGGGCGACGTGACGGCGCAGCAAGCCTGGGACCAACTTTCGTCCGATCGCCGGTCCGTGCTGGTGGATGTGCGCACGCCGGCCGAATGGAGCTACGTCGGCGTTCCCGAACTCTCCGCGCTGGGCAAGGCGCTCGTGCGCGTCTTCTGGCAGGGCTATCCCGGAATGGCGCTCAATCCGCGCTTTGCCGACGAGCTGGCCCGTGCCGGTCTCTCCAAGGATGACGCGGTCTTCTTCCTCTGCCGCTCGGGCGCGCGTTCGCGCGCGGCTGCCGAGGCGATGACCGCGCTGGGCTACAAGCGCTGCTACAACGTTGCCGATGGTTTCGAGGGGCCGCGCGACGGCGATGGCCATCGCGGGCGTCTGGCCGGCTGGAAAGCGAGCGGGTTGCCATGGACACAGGAGTGAGGGGGCATCCGGTGGTTCAGGCGGAGCGTACGGAGCGCAGGGGAGCCGATGGCGAGATCCAGGCGCAGTGGGCGCGCGTCAAGGGCCGCCTGAAGAGCGAGTTCGGCGAGGCCACCTATGGCCGCTGGCTGAAGCCGCTGACGCTGGTCGCCGTCAACGAGGCCGAAGTGTGCCTGGCCGCGCCGACGCGCTTCATGCGCGACTGGGTCGCGACGCATTATGGCGAGAGGCTGCGCCAATTCTGGGCCGGCGAGCGCCCGGGCGTGCGCGCGGTCGAGGTGGTGGTCGAGGCCGGCCGGCTGCCCTCCCGCGAGGCCGAGGCTCCGTCGGCCGCCGCTCCGG
>JAREAF010000071.1 GCA_029240475.1 Rhodospirillales bacterium
ATGGCGGCGCGGCGGGTCGTGCTGAAGATCGGCTCGGCCTTGCTGGTGGCGGAGGACGGCGAGATCCGTCGCGCCTGGCTCGACCGGCTGGTCGACGATGCCGCCCGGCTGCGCCGGCGCGGCCAGGAGCTGATTATCGTCACCTCCGGCGCGATCGCGGTCGGCCGCCGCCATCTCGGGCTCACGCAGAAGAGCCTGAAGCTCGAGGAGAAGCAGGCCGCCGCCGCGACGGGCCAGATCCGCCTTGCCCATGCCTATCAGGAAACCTTGGCGCGGCACGAGATCACGGTGGCGCAGGTGCTGCTGACGCTCGAGGACACCGAGGAGCGGCGGCGGCACCTCAATGCGCGCTCGACGCTAGCGACGCTGATCGGCATGGGCTGCGTGCCGGTGATCAACGAGAACGACACCGTCGCCACCTCCGAGATCCGCTTCGGCGACAACGACCGGCTCGCCGCGCGCGTCGCCGCGATGATCACCGCCGACACGCTCGTGCTGTTGTCCGACATCGACGGGCTCTACACCGCCGATCCCAAGCGCGATGCGGAGGCACGACACCTGCCCGAGGTGCGCCAGCTCACGCCCGAGATCGAGGCGATGGCGGGCGAGGCGCCGCCCGGCTATTCGTCCGGCGGGATGGTCACGAAACTCGCCGCCGCGCGCATCGCTGTCGGCGCGGGCTGCCGCATGGCCATCGCCAACGGCCGGCGGATGAACCCGCTGAAGGCGCTGGCCGACGGCGCGACGGCGACCTGGTTCCTGCCCGCCTCCGAGCCGCGCACCGCGCGCAAGGCCTGGATCGCCGGCTCGCTCAAGCCCATGGGCGAGCTCACCGTCGATGACGGCGCCGCCGTTGCGCTCGCCGCCGGCCGCAGCCTGCTGCCCGCCGGCGTGGTCGCCGTCGCCGGCCGCTTTGAGCGCGGCGATCTCGTGCGGGTGCTGAACCGCGCGGGGCAGGAGCTCGCGCGCGGGCTCGCCGCCTATTCGGCCGCCGACGCCAAGCGCATCGCCCGACACAAGAGCCGCGAGATCGAGGCCCTTCTCGGCTATCGCGGCCGCGACGAGATGATCCATCGCGACGATCTGGTGGTCACTGCAACCGAGCCCGCGACGTGAGGGACGCGCCATGCCCCGCCTGATCGATCTCAGCCATAGTGTCGAGCACGGCATGGTCACCTATAAGGGCCTGCCGGCGCCGATCGTCTGCGATTTCCTGTCGCGCGAGGACTCCAAGCGCATCTATGCGCCCGGCACCGAGTTCCATATCGGAAAGATTGAGATGGTGGCGAACACCGGCACCTATCTCGACGCGCCCTTCCACCGCTATGCCGACGGCAAGGACCTCTCCGAGCTGCCGCTGGAGAGCGTCGCCGATCTCGACGCCATTGCCGTGCGCGCGCCGACCGAGGCCGGCCGCGCGATCGGGCCGGAGGCGTTCGGCGGCCGCGATCTCCGCGGCAAGGCGGTGCTGGTGCATACCGGCTGGTCGCGGCACTGGCGGACGGAGCGCTATTTCGACGGGCACCCCTATCTCACCGGCGAGGCGGCCGCGCTTCTGCGGGACGAAGGCGCGGCGCTGGTCGGAATCGACAGCCTCAACATCGACGACATCTCCGGCGGCGAGCGGCCGGTCCATTCGACCCTGCTGCGGGCCGACATCCCGATCGTCGAGCACATCACCAACCTGGACCAAGTGCCGGAGGCGGGCTTCCGCTTTCATGCGGTGCCGGTGAAGGTGAAGAAATTCGGCACCTTCCCGGTGCGCGCCTTCGCCCTTCTTCTCTAAGGAGTAGGCGGGAAAGCCCGTGAAAAGCCCCTTTGGCTCGGCTAGGGTGGCGGCATGAGCGCGCTCAAGCCCACGAGCGGCACCGACATCGACCGCATGGTCCGGCGCCTGGCCGAGGAGGCCAAGGCGGCCGCGGCCGTGCTCGCCCTCGCCTCGACCGCGGCGAAGAACAAGGCCCTGACCGAAGCGGCCGCGGCGGTTCGGCGGCGCTCGGCCGAGATCCTTGGAGCCAACCGGCGCGACCTGGAAGCGGCCGAGGCGAAGGGCCTCAGCGCCGCTTTCCGCGACCGGCTCGCGCTCGACGGCAAGCGCGTGGAGGCGATCGCGCGGGGGCTGGAGGAGGTCGCCGCGCAGCCCGACCCGATCGGCACCGAGCTGGCGCGCTGGACGCGGCCCAACGGGCTCGACATCGCGCGGATCCGCGTGCCCTTGGGCGTGATCGGCATCATCTTCGAATCGCGGCCGAACGTGACGGCGGACGCCGGCGGGCTCTGCCTGAAATCGGGCAATGCGGCGATCCTGCGCGGCGGCAGCGAGAGCCTCCATTCCGCGCGCGCCATCCATGCCGCGCTGGCCGACGGCCTGCGGGTCGCGGGCCTGCCGGCGGAGTCGATCCAGCTCATCCCGACCACCGATCGCGCTGCGGTCGGTGCGCTCCTAAAGCTCGACGACCTGCTCGACGTGATCGTGCCGCGCGGCGGGCGGGCTCTGATCGAGCGCGTCGCCGCCGAGAGCCGCATCCCGGTCCTCAAGCATCTTGACGGCATCTGCCACACCTATGTGGACGGCGCCGCCGACCTCGACATGGCGCGCAAGATCGTCCTCAACGCCAAGATGCGGCGGACCGGCATCTGCGGGGCGACCGAGACCCTGCTCGTCGACCGCCGCGCCGCCAAGACGCACCTGAACGCCCTGATCGACGACCTGATCGCGGCGGGGTGCGAGCTGCGCGGCGATGCCGAGACCCGCGCCCTCGACCCGCGGGTCAAGGAGGCGCGCCCGGAAGACTGGGACACCGAATATCTGGACGCCATCCTCGCGGTCCGGGTCGTGGACGGGGTCGAGGAGGCGATCGACCACATCGCGCGGCACGGCTCCAAGCACACCGAGGCGATCGTGACCGAGGACTCCGCGGCCGCCGAGCGGTTCCTTTCCGCGGTCGATGCCGGGATCGTGATGGTCAATGCCTCCACCCAGTTCGCCGACGGCGGCGAGTTCGGCATGGGCGCCGAAATCGGCATCTCCACCGGCAAGCTCCATGCACGAGGGCCGGTCGGGGCCGAGCAGCTCACCAGCATCAAATATGTCGTCCGCGGGACGGGTCAGGTTCGTCCCTAGCGGGCGCCCCAGGGCCCGCCTCGCCCCCCGCCGGGTCGGGATTCTGGGCGGCTCATTCAATCCGGCGCATGAGGGGCACCTCGAAATCAGCCGTACGGCCCTCCGCCGGTTAGGCCTCGACGAGGTCTGGTGGCTGGTCTCCCCCCAGAATCCCCTGAAGCCGGTGGCCGGCATGGCCTCCCTGGAGGAGCGCGTACGCAGCGCCCGTACGCTCGCCCGCGACCCCAGGATACGGGTCACGGCGATGGAGCAGGACCTGCGTACGCGCTATACGGCGGACACGCTCGCGGCCCTGCAGCGCCGTTTCCCGAAGGTCCGGTTCGTCTGGCTCATGGGCGCCGATAACCTTTCCGATATCTCCCGATGGGAGCGCTGGACCCAAATCTTTCACGGGATGCCGGTTGCGGTCCTGGCGCGGCCTACCTATTCTCTTAAGTCATTGGCCGCGAAGGCGGCCCGGCGTTTCGGCCGGTTTCGCATCCCCGAGAAGGCGGCGCGGACCTTGCCGGAACGGCGGCCACCTGCCTGGGTGTTTGTGGTCGGGCGCTTGAACCCGCTCTCGGCCACCGCCATCCGGCAGGCCCGGGGCAGCAAACGGAGGTGATCCATAGCAAGTCGCAGGCGGTTCGGAGATTCCGCTGAAAATCTCGTCTCTCTGATCACGTCTTCCCTCGAAGACGACAAGGATGACGACATCGTCGTCATCGACCTTCACGGCAAAACCAGCATCGCCGATTCCATGATCATCGCGTCGGGGCGCTCGACGCGGCAGGTCGGCGCCATGGCCGAGCACCTCGCGCAGAAGCTCAAGGAGGCGGGCGCCTCCCGTGTTTCCGTCGAGGGCATGCCGCAATGCGACTGGGTGCTGATCGACGGCGGCGACGTCATCGTCCATCTGTTCCGGCCCGAAATCCGCAGCTTCTACAATCTCGAGAAGATGTGGGGAGAGGCCTTGCCGGAAGCCGGCGAGCGGCCCGCGGCCTTCGGGTGACCGCGGCTCCGGCGCCGCCACGACTCGGGCGCCCGCCGCCGTGAAGCTGGGACTGGTGGCCGTCGGCCGGCTGAAGGCCGGGCCGTTGCCCACGCTGTTCCAGGACTATGCGCGCCGCCTCGCCTGGCCGCTGACGGTCGTCGAGGTGGACGAGCGCCGGCCTTTGCCCGCGGCCGAGCTGAAGGAGCGCGAGGGCGCGCTCATCCTCCAGGCGCTCGAGAAGGATTTCCGGAAGACATGGAGCCCGGCCGTCGTGGCGCTCGATGAGCGCGGCGCCGCGCTGGACAGCATGGGTTTAGCCCAGCGTCTCGCGCGCTGGCGCGACGCGGGCGCCGATCCGGTGTTCGTGATCGGCGGCGCGGACGGGCTTTCCTCCGCGGTGCTGGAGCGCGCGGATCTGAGGCTCTCACTCGGGCCCATGACCTGGCCCCACCAGCTGGTGCGGGTGATGCTGGCCGAGCAGCTGTTCCGGGCGCAGTCGATTCTCGCGGGTCATCCCTATCATCGGGAGTGAATGGTCTCTTGGCCTCGAACCGCCCCCTCCTCTATATAGCTCTGCCATGACAGATGGGACCCAGCGGCCCCGGCCGGTCGTGCTCTGCATCCTGGACGGCTGGGGCGCGCGCGAGGACGGACCCGACAACGCCATCGCGCTGGCCCGCAAGCCCAATTGGGACCGCTTCCGCGCGAGCGCGCCCTATGCGCTGCTCGACGCCTCCGAGCACGAGGTCGGCCTGCCGGCCGGCCAGATGGGCAATTCGGAAGTCGGCCACATGAATATCGGCGGCGGGCGGGTGGTCCTGCAGGACCTGCCCCGCATCGACCGTTCGATCGAGGACGGATCGCTGGCGCGCAACCCGGCGCTGGCCGACGCAATCGCCAGGCTCAAATCCAGTGGCGGCGTTTGCCACCTGATGGGCCTGCTCTCGCCGGGCGGGGTTCATTCTCACCAGGGGCACTTGGCCGCGCTCGCGAACATGATCGCCGCCGCCGGCGTGCCGGTGCGCGTCCACGCCTTCCTCGACGGGCGCGACACGCCGCCCTCGAGCGCGCGCGGCTATCTCGAGCAGTTCCTCGCCGACACCGCGGCGGCGGGTCCGCTTTCCACCATCGCCACGGTGTCCGGGCGCTATTACGCGATGGACCGGGACAAGCGCTGGGAGCGCGTCGCCCTCGCCTACCGCGCCCTCGTCGATGCCGAGGGCGAGCGCGCGCGCGATGCCCTCTCGGCGGTGGATGCGGCCTATGCGCGCGGCGAGAGCGACGAGTTCGTCAAGCCGACCGTCGTCGGCGGCTATGCCGGCATGAAGGATGGCGACGGCGTGCTGATGGCGAATTTCCGCGCCGACCGCGCGCGCGAGATCCTGCTGGCGCTGTTCGATCCGGAATTCACCGGCTTTCCGCGCGACCGCACTCTGCTCTTCGCCGCCGCGCTCGGCATCGTGGAATATTCAGAGCGGCTTAACCGTTTCCTCGGCATGCTGTTCGGCCCGCAAGACATGGCCGACACTCTGGGCGAGGTCGTGGCGAAGGCCGGCCTCAAGCAGCTGCGCATCGCGGAGACGGAGAAATACGCCCACGTCACCTTCTTCTTCAATGGCGGGGAGGAGCGCGAGTTCCCCGGCGAGACGCGCATCATGGTGCCCTCGCCCAAGGTCGCCACTTACGACATGAAGCCCGAGATGTCGGCCTTTGAGGTCACCGACCGGCTGGTCGAGGCGATCCAATCCGGCGCCTTCGATCTCATCGTGGT
Source organism: Rhodospirillales bacterium (assembly GCA_029240475.1). Classification (GTDB taxonomy): domain Bacteria; phylum Pseudomonadota; class Alphaproteobacteria; order JAREAF01; family JAREAF01; genus JAREAF01. The sequence goes on from JAREAF010000071.1 coordinate 5,869, forward strand.
GAACTACGCCAACACCGACATGGTCGGGCATACCGGCGATCTCGGCGCGGCCGTGAAGGCGGTGGAGGCGGTCGATGCCTGCCTCGGCCGCCTCGCCGATGCGGTCGGCCGCGCGGGCGGCGTGCTCCTCATCACCTCCGACCACGGCAATGCCGAGATGATGCAGGACACGAGCACCGGCCAGGCGCACACGGCGCACACGCTCAACCGCGTGCCGGTCATGATGGTCCATGCGCCGGCGAAGGGCGTGCGGCTGAGAGATGGCCGGCTCGCCGACATCGCTCCGACGGTGCTCAGCCTTCTCGGCCTGCCTCAGCCCGAGGCGATGACCGGACGCTCGCTGATCGAGGGGGAGAGCAGCGCAAGTGTGGCAGCGCGCCGCGCGCGGGCCTAGGGCCCTCCTTCTGGCCTCCCTCGCCGCGGCGCTTGCGGCGGCGCTTCCCGCGTCGGCTCAAGATGCCAAGAAGCTCCAGCAGGTCGAACAGGAGCTCGCCAAGGCCAAGGCGGCGGCCAAGGCCGCCAAGGAGCGCGCGGCGGAGATCGCCGCCGAGATCGAAACGCTGCGCGCGCGGCTCATTGCCGCGGCCAGCTCCGCGCAGAACGCCGAGCAGGATCTGGCCGACATGTCGACCACCTTGGCGCGCCTGGAGGTGGAGGAGCGGGCGAAGGCCGAGGACCTCGCGCGCCGGCGCCGGCAGACCGCGGCCACTCTGGCCGCGCTGCAGCGGCTGGCCCTGCGTCCGCCCGATGCCCTCATCGCCGCGCCCGGCAGCCCGCTGGAGACGGTGCGCGGAGCGCTCCTGCTGCGCAGCGCGGTCCCGGCCCTGACGGAGCGCACCCGGGTGCTGCGCGAGCAGCTTCAGGACCTCGCCCGGGTGCGCGAGGAGATCGCCGCGAGCAAGGCGGCGCTCGGCCGCGCCGCCGGCGCGCGCGGGGCGGCGGCCGAGGAGATCGCCAGCCTGATCGACGCCAAGGCCGCCCTGCTCGCAGAGACCGAAGACGCCCGGCGCAAGGCGGCCGAGCGCGCCGCGGGGCTCGCCGCCGAGGCCAAGGACATGCGCGACCTGCTGGCGCGCCTCACGGCCGAGCGGGAACGCGCAGCCAAGGCGGCCGAGCAGGCCGCCCTAGCCGAGACCGAAGAGGAGCAGATCGCCGACGAGCTCCTGGTGATCCCGCCCCGCTTCGAGCAGCCGTCGCAGCCGCCCGCGGAGGTCGCGGCGCTGGGGCCGCAGGCGGTGCCGCTGATCGAGCGCCCCACCCTGGTGCGGCCGTTCCCAAACGTGCCGGGCGGTTTGCTAATGCCGGCGCGAGGGCTGGTGACGCGCCGCTTCGACGCCTCCGCCGGGTCAGGCCCCTTGAGCAAAGGGGTGACGATCGAAACCCTGCCGGGCGCTCAGGTCGTTGCTCCCTTCGACGGCCACGTGGTGTTCCAGGGGCCGTTCCGGGGCTACGGCGCAATCTTGATAATCGAGCACACCGGCGGGTATCATACTCTGCTGTCGGGCCTCGGCCGCATCGATGCTGCGGTCGGGCAATGGCTGTTAGCCGGGGAACCGGTAGGCGTCATGACTTCGGGCGAGACGCCCGAGCTCTATGTGGAATTGCGCCGCGCCAGCCAGCCGATCGACCCCCTGCCCTGGCTTCAAATCAGCGGCGACAAGGTTAAAGGATGATGCGCAAAATTGCTTTCGGGGCAACCGCCCTGCTTCTGGCAGTCCTGCCGTTCGGCGCCTCCTCTCAGAACACTTCGGAGACCTACCGGCAGCTCAACCTGTTTGGCGAGGTGTTCGAGCGCGTGCGCGCCGACTATGTCGAGGAAGTCACCGATCAGAAGCTGATCGAATCGGCCATCAACGGCATGCTGACCTCGCTCGACCCGCATTCGAGCTATCTCAGCCCCAAAGACTTCCAGGACATGCAGGTCCAGACCAAGGGCGAGTTCGGCGGGCTCGGCATCGAGGTCACCATGGAGGAGGGGCTGATCCGCGTGGTCTCGCCCATCGACGACACACCCGCGGCGCGGGCGGGCGTGCTGCCCGGCGACATCATCACCCATCTGGACGGCGAGCCGGTGCTCGGCCTCACGCTGGCCGAAGCGGTCGACAAGATGCGCGGGCCCGCCAACACCGAGATCAAGCTGACCATCCGGCGCGCCAGCAAGGAGCCGTTCGATCTCGTCGTCAAGCGCGACGTCATCCGAGTGGAATCGGTGCGGGCGCGGGCGATCGAGGACATCGCCTATCTGCGCGTGACCTCCTTCACCGAACTGACCGACCAGAGCCTGAAGAAATCCATCGATCGCCTGCGCAGCGAGATGGGCAGCGGGATGAAGGGCATCATCCTCGACCTGCGCAACAATCCCGGCGGGCTGCTCGACCAGGCGATCGCCATCTCCGACGCCTTCCTCGACAAGGGCGAGATCGTCTCCACGCGCGGCCGCCACAGCGACGACGTGCAGCGCACGAACGCGCGGCCCGGCGACATCGCCGAAGGCCTGCCGATGGTGGTGCTCATCAACGGCGGCTCGGCCTCGGCTTCGGAGATCGTGGCCGGCGCGCTGCAGGACCATCGGCGCGGCATCCTTCTAGGCACGCGCTCCTTCGGCAAAGGGTCGGTGCAGACCATCATCCCGCTGCCCGGCCGCGGCGCCATGCGCCTGACCACCGCGCGCTACTACACGCCCTCCGGCCGCTCCATCCAGGCCAAGGGCATCGAGCCGGACATCACCGTCGAGCCGGCGCGCATCGAGAAGCTGGAGCAAGGCGAGCTGCCGCACGAGGAGGATCTGCGCGGCGCGCTCAGCAACGACACCGACCGCCAGCAGCAAGGCGCTCCGGAGGGACAGGCGGAGGAGGAGGACGAGGACCAGTCCTCGCAGAACCCCGCCGGTTCTGTGACGCCGGGCGCCACCCCCTCCACCGAGAATGGCGAGGAAGCGCCGGCCGTGCCGCCGCAGGTGATCGGCGATGTCGAGCAGGATTACCAGCTCGCGCGCGCCGTCGATCTCCTGCGCGGGCTGTGGCTCTTCAACGCGCGGGCGACGAACTGAGAGTTGTCCCCGGCACCCACACCCCGCTCGGGCTGACGCCCTCGCCCCCCTCTCCCGCCAAGCGGGAGAGGGGGATCGGTCGCCGGTTTCTCTCTCCCCGCCGCGCGGGGAGAGGGTGCCCACGGCGGCAGCCGTGGGCGGGTGAGGCAGTGAGAGCTGGATTGCGGGAACCGTTCAGCTCTCTGCGCTGCATGCCCGATTGACTGAAATCCGGCCCGTGGCTTCCAAACCGTCCTCCCTCTCCTATCGGCCCTGCGTGGGGCTGATGCTGTTCAATCCGCAAGGGCGCATTTTCGTCGCCCGGCGGATCGACATGCCGTCCGAAGCCTGGCAGATGCCGCAGGGCGGGATCGACAAGAACGAAGACCCGAGGCGCGCGGCCCTGCGCGAGCTCAAGGAGGAGATCGGCACCGACAAGGCCGAGATCGTGGCCGAGAGCGAAGGCTGGCGCCCCTATGACCTGCCGCCCGAGTTGCAGGGCGTGCTGTGGGGCGGGCGCTTCCGCGGCCAGACGCAGAAATGGTTCCTCTTGCGCTTCACGGGGTCGGATGCCGACATCGACATCGCCACCGAGCATCCCGAATTCGTGGAATGGAAATGGGTCGAGCCGGCGGACGTGCCGCGCCTGATCGTGCCGTTCAAGCGGAAGATCTACGAAGAGGTCGTGGCGGAGTTCGGGCCGATCATCGAGCAATCGCTGAGGGCGTCCTAGCCGGTCAGTCGATCAGCGCCGTGCCGTAATACCTCCCCCCGCGTCCGCGGGGAGAGGTCGGCGAGGGGCGCCAGCCCCGAGCCGGGTGAGGGGCTGGTCAGGTTCGGCTTGCCGTCGTTTGAGGTGGGCGAGGATTCGATGGCGGCCGACGGCCTC
>JAREAF010000529.1 GCA_029240475.1 Rhodospirillales bacterium
CCACGGTCCAGGATCCGCACGGGCTCTCGCTGATCCTCGGCCTCAGCTTGAAGGAAGTCCCGTTCCTGCTGCTCATGACGATCGTGGCGCTCGGCCAGATGCGTTTGCGCGAGAGCATGACCGTGGCGCGGGCCCTGGGCCATGCGCGCAGCGCCGCCTGGCTGGCGGTCGTCTTGCCGCAGATCTATCCGCAGCTGCGGCTGCCCATCTACGCGGTGCTCGCCTACTCGGCATCGGTGGTCGACGTCGCCTTGATCCTCGGGCCGACCGCCCCGCCCACCCTGGCGGTGCTGGTCTGGCGCGGCTTCCATGACCCCAATCTCGCCCAGATCTTCTGGGCGTCTGCCGGAGCCTGCCTTCAGCTCGCGCTGGCGGCTCTGGCGATTCTGATCTGGCGGCTCGGTGAGATCGCCGCCGGCCGCCTGGGCCTTCGGCATATCGCGGCGGGGTGGCCGGGTCGGCCGTCCCGCGCGGCCGCCGCAGCATCCTTCGCCGCGGCGCTGATCGTCATCGCCGCGGCCGTGACGGCGCTCGCCTTGGCGTTGCTGTGGTCGCTCGCGGAGCGCTGGCCCGCAGCCGCGCCCCTGCCGGACGCGATCGGTCTCGCCGTCTGGCAGGAGCAGCTCCCGTCGGCACGGCGCGCGATCGGCACGACGGCGCTGCTGGGCGTAGCCTCCGCTGTCGCCGCGCTGCTGCTCGTCGTCGCCCTGCTCGAGCAGGACTCGCGGCTGGGCCGGGCGGCCACCCCGCGCCGGAACTGGCTGATCTACGCCCCGCTGATCCTGCCCCAGATCGGGTTCTTGTTCGGCATCCAGGGGCTGCTGGTCATGGCGGGCATGGACGGGAGTTGGACCGGGCTGGTCTGGACGCATTTCCTGTTCGTGCTGCCGTACGTCTATCTGTCGCTGTCCGAGCCCTGGCGCGCGCTCGATCCGCGCTATGCGCGCACGGCGCTGTGCCTCGGCCGCAGCCCCATCGCCGTCTTGTTCACGATCAAGCTGCCGATCCTGGCCCGGCCCATCCTGGTGGCGCTGGCTCTGGGCTTCGCCGTCAGCGTGGGCCAATACCTGCCGACCCTCTTCGCCGGCGGCGGGCGGTTTCAGACCGTCACGACCGAGGCGGTGGCGCTCGCGGCCGGCGGCGACCGCCGGGTCATCGGGGTCTATGCCGGCCTGCAGATGCTGCTGCCGGCGCTCGGGTTCGCAGCGGCGCTCGCACTGACCGGCGGACGCCGTTTGCGGGAGGCACGCGTCCGATGAGCGCGGGGCTGGAGCTGGAGCGCGTCACCCTGGCCGTGGCCGGCCGCGCGCCGCTCATCGCCGGCCTCAGCCTTGTAGTTGGGCCGGCCGAGATCGTGACGCTGATCGGGCCGAGCGGGAGCGGCAAGTCGAGCCTGCTCTCGTTCCTGACCGGAACGCTCGATCCGGCCTTCGAGGCATCGGGCCGCATCCGCCTCGACGGCAAGGATGTGACGGACCTGCCGCCGGAGCGGCGCCGAATTGGAATTCTATTTCAGGACGACCTGCTGTTCCCGCATATGACGGTTGGCGAGAATCTCTCATACGCGCTGCCGCTGTCGGTCTCGGGCCGACGGCTCCGGCGCGAGCGCATCCTGGCCGCGCTGGCCGAAGCGCAGCTCCTCGGTTTCGAGGACCGCGACCCGGCGACGCTGTCGGGCGGACAGCGTGCGCGCGTGGCGGTGCTGCGAGCCCTGCTGGCCGAACCCAAAGCCCTCCTGTTGGACGAGCCGTTCGCGCGTCTGGATCAGGCGCTGCGCGCGCAGTTCCGAAACTTCGTGTTCGAGCATGCGCGCGCGCGCGGGCTACCGATGCTGATGGTCAGCCACGACCCTGCCGATGCTGAAGCCGCGGAGGGTCCGATCATCACGCTGGAGACGGGCGGTGCCGAGCTGTCCCGAGAACAGCCCGCCGCGCACGGACGGCAGCCAAGAAAATCGATCAGATGATGCTGTTATCTGGCTTCTGCGGCAAGAAAGCCGCACCTTCGGAGCGAAGGTGAGGAAAGTGCCGTTTTGACTTTTGCTTGATGCGTTCTTAGCCTATATCGGGTTCGAACGTGCGTTCCTGGAACAACCCCAGAACGTCAGCATGCGACGGGCAATTGCGCAATCCAGAATTGGCAATCGACCGAATCCACTCCAAGGGGAGCATACAATGAGACCATTGAAATGGTTAGCCGTGGTGGCGCTCTCGGGCGCCCTGGCGGCGTGCGCAAGCGACATTCAGCGCGTGCGCACGGCCGAAGGTACGGGCTCGCCGTTCACGCGGGCCATGACGCAGGAATACGCAGACCTGTCTGCGTTCGAAGCGGACGAGATGTACGACTGGCCGGACGCGCAGCACTTCGCCCGCAAGGGCCTGCTCGCGGCCGAGGGCGAGGTCGTCCAGCCGGAGGATCTCGGCAATTGGGACCTTCCGGAGGATCGCATCGATGAGCTGACCGCCGCCCGCGCCAAGCTGGTCGGCCTGCTCGATGCCGGCGCTCGCGACCGTGTCGCCGAGCCGGCGGCGCGTGCGCAGACCCGCTTCGACTGCTGGGTTGAGCAGCAGGAGGAAAATCACCAGCCCGATCACATCTCGGCTTGCCGCGACCAGTTCTTCGCCGCACTGGCCGAGCTCGAGACCGCGGCGCCGGCCCCGGCCCAGCCCGCGGCCGTCCAGCCCGAGACCTATGTGGTCTATTTCGACTTCGACCGCTCGGAGGTAAAACCGGAAGCGGCTCAGATCCTCGACCGCGCCATCGCCGACGCGAAGGAAGGCGGCACGCCCTCCATCTCCGTCACCGGCCACGCCGACCGCTCCGGCTCCGAGGACTATAACCTCGGGCTGTCGCTGCGGCGCGCCGATGCGGTCCGCGAGTACCTGATCAATGGTGGCGTCACCGCCGACCAGATCACGGTCAGCGGCCGCGGCGAAGCCGAACCCGCGGTGCCGACCGCCGACGGCGTGAAGGAGCCGCGCAACCGCCGCGTCGAGATCATCGTGCAGTAATCCTGCCCGATCACTCGGCTCGAGGATCAAGGGAGCGGCGCCGGGAAACCGGCGCC
>JAREAF010000530.1 GCA_029240475.1 Rhodospirillales bacterium
TCGGGCTCGAGCTGCCGCCCAAGCCCGAGCGGCCGCTGCGGCAGGAGCTGGGGCTGCCCGGCGCGGGCGCCGATCTGGTGATCGCGGCCTACGAGGTCGCCGGCGAGGCGCTGGCGGCGCGGCGGCCGATTGCCCGCCTGCCCTTGTCGGAGGAGGCGCGCATCCTAATGGCCATCCGCAACGGCCGCGCCCTGCACCCGCCCGAGCTGGAGCGGCTCCAGCCCGGCGACACCGTCTTGGTGCTGGGGCCGGCGGTGGGGCAGGAGACCCTCGACCGCATCTTCGGCGCGCGCGAGCGGCCGGAGGAGGAGGCGGGCACGGTCTTCGGCGAGTTCACACTCGAAGGCTCGGCCCCCGTCAAGGCCCTGGCCTCGCTCTACGGGCTGCCGGTGCCGGAGGGCTCGGCCCAATCGACGCTCGCCGACTTCCTCGCCGAGCGGCTCGGCAAGGAGCCGATCGCCGGCGACCGCCTGCCGCTGGGCGATATCGAGCTGGTCGTCCAGGAGGTGGAGGACGGCGCCATCCGAAGCGTCGGCATTGAGCTTGAGCCCGAGGAGCGGCGGGCCCGCAAGATCGACCCGAGGAGGATTGGCGAGAGGCTGGCGGGGCTGACTGTTCGTCTGCGCAGGTTGCTGCCTCGCCGGAGACGGCAGGCTTGAAATGACCTCTCCCGCTTGCGGATGAGGGTCACGCGGCAGCAGGCCCTCACCCGGCTCGCTCGCGCTCGCCGACCTCCCCCTGAAGGGAAGAGGTAATGCCCGCCGCTAGCCCGGCGTCCTCTCGCCGCTTCGCGGAAGAGGACTCTCTCTACCCGAATACCCGCCGGAAGATCGTATCGACGTGCTTGGTGTGGTAGCCGAGGTCGAAGAAGGCGGCGAGCGCCTCGGGCTTGAGGTGTCGCGCGACCTCGGGGTCGGCGGCGAGCAGGGTCTGGAAATCGCCGCCGCCCTCCCACACGCGCATGGCGTTGCGCTGCACTGCGCGATAGGCCTCCTCGCGGCTCATGCCGGCCTGCGTCAGCGCCAGCAGCACGCGCTGCGAATGCACAAGCCCGCCGAGGCGGTCGAGATTGCGTTGCATCGCCTCGGGATAGACCACCAGCTTCTCGACCACCTGCGTCAGGCGCGCGAGCGCGAAGTCGAGCGCGATGGTGGCGTCCGGCGCGTTCACCCGCTCGACCGCCGAATGCGAGATGTCCCGCTCGTGCCAGAGCGCGACATTCTCGAGCGCGGGGATGACCGCGGCCCGCACCAGCCGCGCGAGGCCGGTCAGGTTCTCGGTCAGGACCGGGTTGCGCTTGTGCGGCATCGCCGAGGAGCCCTTCTGGCCCGGCGCGAAATATTCCTCGGCCTCGCGCAGCTCGGTGCGCTGCAGGTGCCGAAACTCGATGGCGAGGCGCTCGATCCCGCTGGCCGTGACGGCGAGCGCGGCGAAGAAGGCGGCATGGCGGTCGCGCGGGATCACCTGGGTCGAGACCGGCTCGACCTCCAGGCCGAGCTTCTTGGCGACATGCGCCTCGACGCGCGGATCGACATTGGCGAAGGTGCCGACCGCGCCTGAGATGGCGCAGGTGGCGATCTCGCGCCGGGCCTGCACGAGCCGCGCGCGGTTGCGGGCGACCTCGGCATAGTTGCCCGCGAGCTTGAGGCCGAAGGTCGTCGGCTCGGCATGGATGCCGTGGCTGCGGCCGATGCAGACCGTGTTCTTGTGCTCCATCGCGCGCCGCTTCAGCGCCGCGAGCAGCGCATCGACATCGGCGATGAGCAGATCGGCGGCCTGCGTGAGCTGCACCGCCAGACAGGTGTCGAGCACGTCCGAGGAGGTCATGCCCTGATGCACGAAGCGCGCCTCCGGCCCGACATGCTCGGCGAGGTTGGTGAGGAAGGCGATGACGTCGTGCCGCGTCTCGCGCTCGATCTCGTCGATGCGCGCCACATCGAAACGGCCGCGCTCCCAGATGGCCTTGGCCGCCTCCTTGGGGATGAGCCCGAGCTCGGCCATCGCGTCGCAGGCATGCGCCTCGATCTCGAACCAGATGCGGAACCGGTTCTCCGGCTCCCAGATGCGGGCCATTTCTGGGCGGCTGTAGCGCGGGATCATGGGCGGCCTTGGCGACTCTTCAGGCTGTCAGAAGGGGGCTTTACGGAGGGGGTATAGCCCAGCCGGGCCGCAATTCCCATCCCGGCCATCCTGGTGCTAGTCTCCCGGCCCCGCCAGAGACGGGGAGAACCCGAAGGAGAGGGGGCAATGTTCGAGGAATCCTTCCATCGCGAGCTGACGGCCTGGCGCCGGGACATCCACCAGCATCCGGAGACCGCCTTTGAGGAGCACCGGACCTCGGACATGGTGGCCGGCCGCCTCGAATCCTTCGGAATCAAGGTGCATCGCGGGCTCGCCGAGACGGGCGTGGTCGGCACGCTCAAGCTCGGGTCCGGCCGCCGCGCCATCGGGCTCAGGGCCGACATGGACGCGCTCCCCATGCAGGAGCTGAACCAGTTCGAGCATCGCTCCGTGAATGCCGGGAAGATGCATGCCTGCGGGCATGACGGACATGTGACCATGCTGCTCGGCGCCGCGCGCATCCTGGCGGCCGAAGGCGGCTTCGACGGGACGGTGCATTTCATCTTCCAGCCGGCAGAGGAGGGCGGGGGCGGCGGACGGCGCATGGTTGAGGAGGGGCTGTTCGAGAAATTCCCGGTAGAAGGCGTCTATGGGCTGCACAACATGCCCGGCCTGCCGGCAGGGCGGTTCGCAACCCGTGCGGGGCCGGTGATGGCCGCGGCGGACGAGGTCGATATCGAGATCCGCGGCACCGGCGGGCACGCCGCCTTCCCGCATCGCGCGAGCGACCCGATCCTGGCCGGGGCGCATGTCGTGACGGGGCTGCAGAGCATCGTTGCGCGCAACACCGATCCGCTCGAAAGCGCGGTGGTGTCGATCACCATGTTCCATGGCGGGGAGGTCAACAACGTCATTCCCGACCGCGCCAAGCTGAGAGGGAGCGTGCGCACCTTCAGGCCCGAGGTGCAGGACCGCGTCATCGCCGATATCGGCCGCATCGC
>JAREAF010000531.1 GCA_029240475.1 Rhodospirillales bacterium
CGCCGAGAAAAACAACCCGGTCGCCGATATCGCCCACTTCGGGGTCGGCTTTGCGATTCAGGCCCGCGACGCCGGTGTGCTCGAGCCATACAAGCCCGCGAAACACTGGGACGAGATCCCGGCCGATCTGAAGGATGCCGAGGGCTTCTGGCACACGATCTATTACGGCACGCTCGGGCTCTTCGTGAACGTCGACGCGCTCGGCGGCAAGCCGATCCCAAAGAGCTGGAAGGAACTCGCCGACCCCAAATACAAAGGCATGGTCGGGTACCTCGATCCCTCTAGCTCCTTCGTCGGGGTGGCGGCGGGCATCGCCATTAATCGGGCGCTCGGGGGATCGCTCGAGGACTTCACGCCGGGCATTCGCTGGTTTGCCTCAATGGCGAAGAACGAAGCAATTGTGCCGAAGCAGACCTCCTACGCGCGTGTGGTCTCCGGTGAGATCCCGATCCTCATCGACTACGACTTCAATGCCTACCGAGCCCAGCACCAGGACAAGGCGAACGCCCGCTTCGTCATACCCGAGGAAGGCACCTTGATCGTTCCTTACGTGATGGGCCTCGTGAAGGGCGGCTCCCAGCAGGCGAACGGCAAGAAGGTGCTCGACTTCCTCCTCACCGACAAGGGCCAAGCGGTATTCGCGAACGCTTTCGTGCGGCCCATCCGCCCGAGCGCCGCCTCAGCGGAGGCGCGCGCGAAGTTCCTGCCCGACCCCGATTACGCCCGCGCCTCCGGTATCGATTTCCGCAAGGTCGCCCAGGCCCAGGACGGGTTCATCAAGCGCTACCTCGCCGAGGGCCGCTAGGCGGCAAGCTGGAGTCGCGAGCGCGGGCGGGGGAATGATCCGTCGCCAAGAGATTCCGAGCCTCGCGGTTTCGGTTCTCCCCATCTTCATCATCCTTGCTGCGTTCTTCGTGCTTCCCTTTGCGCGGCTTGTCACCGCTAGCTTTGGCGGTGCACAGGGCGCCGCCGTCTACGCGGCGGTGCTGACCGACCCGCGCTACCTGTCGAGCCTCATGAGCACGGTCGTCCTCGCGCTTGCCGTCACCCTCGCCACGCTCCTAATCTCGGGTGTCGCCGGGGTCTTCCTGGACCGCAACCGCTTCCCGGGCCGCTCGATCGTGGTGGCAATGCTCACTCTGCCGCTAGCGTTTCCCGGCGTGGTGGTCGGCTTCATGGTTATCATGCTCGCCGGGCGCCAGGGCGCAATCGGCGAAATCGCGAAGCTCGTCTCCGGCCGCAACCTCGTCTTCGCCTATTCGATCGTAGGGCTCTTCCTGGGCTACGTGTATTTCTCAATCCCGCGGGTCATCCTCACCGTGATGGCTTCGGCGGAAAAGCTAGACCGAAGCATCGAGGAGGCGGCGCGCTCGCTGGGCGCCTCCTCCTGGCGCGTCGTCGTTGACGTAATCATACCGGGCCTGATGCCGGCCTTCGTGTCGGCGGGCGCGATCTGCTTTGCGACCGCCATGGGCGCCTTCGGCACCGCCTTCACGCTCGCGACCGACATCAACGTCCTGCCGATGACGATCTACACCGAGTTCACGCTGCGTGCTAATATCGCGACGGCGGCGGCGCTCAGCGTCTTGCTCGGTGCTATCACCTGGATCGTGCTCGCGATCGCGCGCACCGCCGCTGGCAATACCGTCGCGGCCGCGGGCTGACCGCATGCGACGCACCGGCATCTTTGGTGCTCAGCTGTGCTTCACGCTCCTCGTCTGCGCCTTCATGTTCGTGCCGGTGGTGCTGTCAATCATGGCGGGCTTCACCGCGAACTACATCCGCGGCTTCTCGAGCGGGCTGACGCTGCGCTGGCTGTTCGAAGTTTGGGGGCTGTATCGAGACGCGATCGGGCTCTCGCTTCTGATCGCGCTTGCCTGCCTCTCCGTGACACTCGTGGTCGGTGTCCCCGCCGCCTATTTCCTCGCTAAGGCCAATCACTGGTCGACGCGGCTCTTGGAAGAGCTGCTCGTTACGCCGCTCGCGGTGCCGGGGCTCGCGATCGCGCTCGGCCTCATCATCACCTACGGCGGCGTCCGAGAGTTCCGGTCGCACTGGACCTTCATCCTGGTCGGCCATGTGCTCTATACGCTGCCCTTCATGGTGCGATCCGTCCTCGCCGTGCTGTCGTCGATCGACCTCAAGACCCTCGAGGAGGGCGCGGCGAGCCTCGGGGCGAACTATTGGCAACGCTTCTTCACGATCGGGCTGCCCAATGCGCGCTCGGGGATCGTCGCTGGGGCCTTGATGGTCATCACGCTCTCGGTCGGCGAGTTCAACATCACCTGGATGCTGCACACGCCGATCAACAAGACCGTGCCGGTCGGCCTCGCCGACAGCTATGCCTCCATGCGGATCGAGATCGGCAGCGCCTACACCACGATCTTCCTGGTGATGATCGTTCCCCTGCTGCTGCTCATCCAGTATGTCGCGGAGCCGGTTCAGCGCGGTCGCGCCCGGAAGGATGCGGCCGCGGTCCCGCAGCCCGCCGGGCCGCCGTAATGGCGGACAGCATCGGCGTCCCGGTCCGGCTGCGGGGCTGCGCCAAGACCTTCCGCGACGGAACGCAGGCGCTGGAGCCGCTCAACCTTTCGATCGAAGGCGGCGAGACCCTGGTGCTTCTCGGGCCGTCCGGTTGTGGAAAGACCACGACCCTGCGCATCATCGCCGGCCTCGAGAGCCCGGACGCGGGTGGGCGTGTCTGCTTCGGAGAGGAGGACGTGACCGACGTTCCGATCGAGAGACGGAACGTCGGCATGGTGTTCCAATCCTATGCGTTGTTCCCGAACCTCGATGTCGCCGGGAACATCGCCTACGGCTTGAAGGTCCGTCGCGTCGACGAAGGCGAACGCCAGCGCCGGGTGGATTCGATGCTGGCGATGATGCATCTCGGGCCCTTGCGCGACCGCCGCATCGACCAACTCTCGGGCGGGCAGAAGCAGCGCGTTGCGCTCGCGCGGGCGCTCGCCGTCCAGCCGCGCGTGCTCCTGATGGACGAGCCCCTCACCGCGCTGGACGCCAAGCTGCGCGAGGAACTGCGCCTCGAGATCAATGCGCTCCTA
>JAREAF010000532.1 GCA_029240475.1 Rhodospirillales bacterium
ACCGCGCGCGCCTCCTCGACCCCGACGTCAAGGCGGGCCCGGAGAGCGAGGAGGTCGGCCTCTTCCGGTGGGAGGAGATTCCCTGGGAGGAGATGGCCTTTCCTTCGGCGCGCTGGGCGCTGCGCCATTGGCGCGAGACCGAGGCGCTCGCCGATTTCGCGCCCTTGACCAATCCGCCAGGCGAGTACGGCAACTACTGAGCCGCCGCCCTCAGCGCCAAAGATGCAGCAAGAGGTTGCCGGAGGCGACGAGCGCGGCGGCCAGGTAGCGGATCGGCCCGAAGCGCTCCCCTAGGAAGACCGCGCCGATGACGGCGCCGAAGACCACGCTGGTCTCGCGCAGCGAGACGATGCCGGCGAAGGCCGCCTGCCCCATGGCCCAGATCGCGATGCCGTAGCCGATCGTGGCGATCAGCCCGCCGGCGATGGCCTTGGCCCAATCGGCGGCGGGCGCGCTCAAGGAGGGGGCGCCGCGCAGCACCAGAGCGGCAACTCCGAACGGGATGCCCTCGATCGCGAAGAGCCAGGCGATGTAGCCGATGGCCGAGCCGGAGCGGCGCACCCCCATCCCATCGATCAGCGTGTAGGCGGTGATGGTGAGGCCCGTCAGCAGCGCCGCAACGATGGCGCGCCGCTCGCTCCCCTTGGGCAGCCCGCGCTCGAAGGTGAGGCTGACGATGCCCAGCGAGACCAGCACCACGCCCAGGCTCTGCGCCACGGACAAGGCCTCGCCGACCAGCACCGTCGCGAGCAGCGCGACCAGCAGGGGCGCCGTGCCGCGGGCGATCGGATAGACGCGGCTCAGCTCGCCGTCCCGATAGGCGAGGAGCAGGAACACGTAATAGAGCGTGTGGACGATGGTGGAGAGCGCGATGAAGGGCCAGCTCTCCGGCGCCGGCGCCGGCACGAACGGCACCGTCGCCGCGCCCGCCACACAGCTCGTCCAGATCACCAGGCTCTGCGTGGTGAGGCGGTCGGCATGGGCCGCCTTCACCACCGCGTTCCAGGTGGCGTGCAGCACCGCCGAGAGCAGCACCAGCGGCACGAGCAGGGCGGTGGAGGCCATGGGAGGGAGTGTCCGGAGAGAGCTTTCGCAGGGTGTGTGGGATTATGCCGATATTTTGCGGCGAGGTCATGGAACTCGGCTGCAAGGGCGCGGCGGGAGAATCCGGGCCTGCCGGCCCCTTATGCCAAAGACCAGGTGCTTGCCGCGCCCGAGTGGGCCTAAGCCTTAGCCCTCCCAAATAGAGTGCTGAACAGGGCCGTCTTCCAACTGCGGAGGAAAGACATGGCTGATCCAAGATGGCACTTGGAAGGAAAGTGGCTGGAATACTGCAGCTGCGATTTCGGTTGCCCGTGTGAGGCGATGGCGCCGCCCACCCAGGGTCACTGCACAGGGGTGGTGGCGATGAAAATCGAGGAGGGACATTACGGCGATGTGCGGCTGGATGGACTTGTCGTCGTGGCGACTTTCTTCTTCCCGCGCGCGATCCATCACGGCGGCGGCTCCATGCAGCCATTCCTGGAAGCGCGCACGACCGAGCCGCAGCGCGATGCGTTGTTCAAGATCCTGTCGGGCGAAGGCCAGCCCAAACACACGATCTTCAGCATCTTCAGCGTGATCATTGAGCACCACCTGGATCCGGTCTTCGTGGAGATCGACTTCGACTGGGACGTCAATGCCCGCCGCGCCCGCATCTCGATACCGGGAATGGTCACCGCGTCGGCGGTTCCGATCCGCAATCCGGTCACGGACAGGGAGGAGCATATCCGCACCGTTCTGCCGGAGGGCTGGACCTTCTACGAGGCGGAGGTGGCGGCGGGCACGACGAAGAGCATCGGCGCGATCAAGTTCGACATGGCGCAGCGGCACAGCTCGCTGGCGTACTTCGCGCTGAACAATGACGGGATGGCCTACTCTTACGAGCAAGCCAAGGCGCGCTACGGGCTGGACCGGGCGTCCTGAGGCTGCGGGTCAGCTCTGATCGGCGGCCGCAGAGAACCCCATCAGGCTGCGCGCGAAGCCCTCGGCCGAGAAGGGGCGCAGGTCGTCGGCGCTCTCGCCGACGCCGATCGCGTGCACCGGCAGCTTGAACCTGTCGGCGAGCGCCACCAGAACGCCGCCTTTGGCGGTGCCGTCGAGCTTGGTGACCACGAGGCCGGTCACGTCGACCATGCTCTTGAAGGTCTCGACCTGTGCCAGCGCGTTCTGCCCGGTGGTGGCGTCGAGCACGAGCAGGCAATGATGGGGCGCGCTCTCGTCCAGCTTGCGCAGGACGCGGATCACCTTCTTCAGCTCCTCCATCAGATTGGCTTTGGTGTGGAGCCGCCCGGCGGTGTCGATCAGGAGGATGTCGAAGCCTTCGGCGCGTGCGCGCTCCAGCGCCTCGTAGGCGAGCCCCGCCGGGTCGGCGCCCGCGCCCTTGACGACCACGGGCGCGCCGACACGCTCGCCCCAGATCTGCAGCTGCTCGACCGCAGCGGCGCGGAAGGTGTCGCCCGCCGCGAGCAGCACGCGCTTGCCCTCCTCGCGCCAGAGCCGCGCGAGCTTGCCGATCGTCGTGGTCTTGCCGCTGCCATTCACGCCGACCACCAGCACCACGGCGGGTGTCTCCGTGGGCGTCAGCGGCTTTGCCACCGGCTCGAGGATCTCGGCGATCTCGCCGGCGAGCGCGCCGCGCACCTCCTCGGGCGTGACCTCCTTGCCGAAGCGGGTGCGGCCGAATTCAGCGACCAGCTCGGCCGAGGTGCCGGCGCCGAGGTCCGCCTGGATCAACAGCTCCTCCAGCTCGTCCAGCATCTCCTGGTCGAGCTTGCGCTTGGTGAAGATGCCGGTGATTCCCTCGGCGAGCTTCGTCGAGGAACGGGAGAGGCCTTGGCGGAGCCGGCCGAACCAGCCCCGCTTCTCCGTGCCGCCGCTCTCGCTCATGGGAGCGGGCGCGCGATCAGGTGGCGTCCGTCGCTGCCGATGATTTGAGCCGTGACGATCTCGCCCGCAGGCGCGGGCGCTTCGAACCGCACGGGCGAGAAATCCTCCGCATGCCCGCTCGCATCCGTCTCGG
>JAREAF010000072.1 GCA_029240475.1 Rhodospirillales bacterium
GAGATCGGGCTTGTCTTCGGCCTCGTCGCGCTGGGCGTGTTCCTTTCCTTCCGCGTGCTGCAGTTCCCCGATCTGACGGTGGACGGCAGTTTCCCCTTGGGTGCGGCGGTCGCGGCGACGCTGATCGTCTCGGGCTGGAATCCCTATCTCGCGACCGCGATCGCAGCTTTGGCCGGAGCGCTCGCGGGGCTCGTCACGGCCTGGCTCAACGTGCGCCTCAAGATCCTGCACCTCCTGGCCTCGATCCTGACCATGATCGCGCTCTACTCCATCAACCTCCGGATCATGGGACGGCCCAACGTCGCGCTGCTCGGCGACGAGACGGTTCTGACGCCGCTCGAGGCCCTGCCCCTGCGCTCTTATTGGCTGGCGCCGATCCTGTTCCTCGCGGTCGCGATCGCGGCCAAGCTGCTCGTGGACCGCTTTCTCGCCTCGGAGATCGGGCTGGCGATTCGCGCCACGGGGGCCAATCCGCGCCTGTCGCGCGCGCTCGGCATCTCGACCGGCCGGCTGATCCTCTCCGGCATGGCGCTGAGCAACGCGCTGGTCGCGCTGGCCGGCGCGCTCTTCGCCCAGAGCCAGGGCAGCGCCGATATCTCCATGGGCGTCGGCGTGATCGTGGTCGGCCTCGCCGCGGTGATCCTCGGCGAGGCGATCGTTCCGGGCCGTGGCATCGCGCTGGCGACGCTCGGCTGCATCTTGGGCTCGATCCTCTATCGGCTCGCGGTCGCCTTCGCGCTCAACGCGGATGTGCTGGGCTTGCAGGCGCAGGACCTCAATCTCCTGACCGCCATCCTGGTCGCGCTCGCCATGGTGCTCCCGGGCGAGCGACGGCGGTTCCGCGCCCTCTTCCAACGAAGCGCCGGACGATGATCGAGGCGCGCGGCCTCACCGTCACTTTCGGGAAGGGCACGCCCCTGGCGACGGTCGCGCTGGCCGGGATCAACCTCGCCATCCCAGCGGGCGAGTTCGTCACGGTCATCGGCAGCAACGGGGCCGGCAAGACCACGCTCCTCAACGCCATCGCCGGAGAGGTAGAGATCGATCGCGGCACGCTCGCGATCGATGGCCAGGAGGTGACGCGCTGGCCGGCCGCCCGGCGCGCCGCCCTCATGGCCCGCGTCTTCCAGGACCCGCTCGCCGGCACCTGCGAGGCGCTGACCGTGGAGGAGAATCTCGCCCTCGCCTTCGGGCGCGGCCGCGCACGCGGCCTCCGGCTCGCGATCGATCGCGGCGCCAGGGCGCAGTTCACGGAGCGGCTGGCGCCGCTCGGCCTTGGGCTGGAGCGCCGGCTTACCGACCAAATCGGCCTGTTGTCCGGAGGTCAGCGGCAGGTCGTGAGCCTCGTCATGGCGACGCTCGCGCCCATACGCATCCTGCTGCTCGACGAGCACACCGCCGCGCTCGACCCGCGCACGGCCGGCTTCGTGCTGGACCTCACCCGCGAGCTGGTGGCCGAGGCGGGCCTGACCGCGCTCATGGTCACCCACTCCATGCGCCAGGCGCTCGATTGCGGCAGCCGCACCCTGATGATGCATGAGGGAAAGATCGTGCTCGACATCGCCGGGGCAGAGCGCCGGGCCATGGACGTGCCCGACCTGGTCGCCCTCTTCGAGCGGGTCAGGGGCGAGCGACTGGCCGACGACGCCCTGCTCTTGAGCTGAAAGTCCGAATAGCCCTAGTCTTTCTGGGGGCGACAAGCCGCTCTTCAGTTCCTATGTTAGGGGCTTCCGAGGCACCAGGACCCGAGCCGTCGAAAGCATGCGCGACCCCTTCGGACGCGAGATCACCTACTTGAGGGTGTCGGTCACCGACCGCTGCGACTTCCGCTGCGTCTATTGCATGGCGGAGGACATGACTTTCCTGCCCAAATCCGAGATCCTGAGCCTGGAGGAGCTGGACCGCGTCTGCTCGGCTTTCGTGGGTCTGGGCGTGCGCAAGCTGCGCCTGACCGGGGGCGAGCCCCTGGTGCGTCGCGACATCATGACGCTGTTCCGCAGCCTCGGCCGGCACCTCAAGACCGGCGCGCTCGACGAGCTGACCGTGACCACCAACGGCAGCCAGCTCGCCCGCCATGCCGAGGCGCTGCGCGAAGCCGGCGTGAGGCGGGTGAATGTCTCGCTCGACACGCTCGACCCGGCGAAGTTCGCCGCGATCACGCGTTGGGGCAAGCTGGAGAAGGTCCTCGCCGGCATCGAGGCCGCGAAGCAAGCGGGCTTGCAGATCAAGATCAACACCGTCGCTCTTAAAGGCGTGAATGAGGATGAGGTCGACCGGCTGATCGCCTGGTGCGGGGCCGAGGGCTTCGACCTCACCTTCATCGAGGTCATGCCGATGGGCGAGATCGGCGGCGATGCGCGGCTCGATCAGTACCTGCCGCTCTCGCTGCTGAGGTCTCGGCTGGCCAAGAGCTGGACCCTCGACGAGATCGACCACCGCACCGGCGGCCCGGCCCGCTATGTGCGGGTGCGCGAGACCGGCGGGCGGCTCGGCTTCATCACGCCGCTGACCCACAATTTCTGCGAATCCTGCAATCGCGTGCGGCTCACCTGCACCGGCACGCTTTATATGTGCCTGGGCCAGGAGGACGCGGCCGACCTGCGCGCGCCGCTCCGGCGCAGCGAGGGCGACGAGGCGCTGATCGCCGCGATCCAGGAAGCGATCTCCCGCAAGCCGAAAGGCCACGACTTCATCATCGACCGCCGCCATACCCGCCCCGCGGTGTCGCGCCATATGAGCGTCACCGGCGGCTGATCCCCGCTGCTCCTCGTCAATGAACGGTGCTGCGCTCCTGTTGGGCGAAGCAGGTCGCGGCCGCCCAGCTTGCGCTCCCGCGGTCCGGCAGTGTGCGGCCGGAGTTCAGGAGCGCCTCGGCCAGACCGTCGGCGCTTTCCAGGACGGCTTCCACAGCGCCGCCCCCCGCCAGAAGAGCGGCGGCTCGCCCTGCGCGGGCCCGGCGGCTGTGCTGACAGGCCGCGACCATGTCGATCAGGCGCCACTCGTCCAAGGTCAGCCGCGGGCAGCACGGGTGATGATGAAGAATGGTCCGCCGCGCCGCGCCGGCCAGCCGGAAGACGAGGCTGGAGAGCGCGTCGACCGCGGACCTTGCCTGCCCGGGCCCGAGGGCGGAGGCCAGCTCGTTCCATGTCGCCTCCAGCGCCGCCGGGTCGGATCTCGTCAGGCCGATCGTCCACTGCCGAAAGCACCGCAGCAGCAACCGCTCGCAAGTGTTTAGATCAGCTGTGGTTCTTGCGGCCGTGAACTGCATCGCGAGCGGCATGGGCACCCTCCCCTTCAGAAACGGGAATGCGTAGGTTAGTGCAATTGATAATTACTCGCAATTGATCTCAGCAAGCTAAGCCCGCGGTCAGGATCGGCTCTAAAAGGCTTAGGGCTTCGCGCCGAACTCGGACCAGCTCTCGCCGCCGTCCGCGCTGGTCAGCAGCGCGGAGCCATGGTCCTCGAGGTCGAAGGCGACGGCATAGAGCCGCCGCGGCTCCTTGGGGTCGATCGCCAGATGGACCAGGGCGTGCGCCGGCTCGATGCCCCGGCCCACGGTCTCCCAGGCCAGATCGGGCTCGCGCGCCCGCACCAGACCGGTGCCCAGAACGAAGGCATAGACCGTTCCGTCATTGCCGACCGCGACCAAAGGGACCGGCGTCTCGGAGGGATGCGCGCGCTCCCAGCTCTTGCCGCCGTCCCGGCTGAGCAGCAGCCCAGAATTGGTCCCGGCATAGACCTGGTTCACGTCGCGCGCGGAAGCAGCAAGATCGATGGTCTCCTCGGCGCCGGGGCCGACGACCTGCCAGGAGTTGCCGCCGTCCCGGCTGACCTGCAGCCCGCCATAGATCCCATAGATGGCCTTCGGATCGGCAGGGCTCACCGTCATGGAGTGGAAGTCCGCCGTGCCTTTCGCGCCGGGCGAGAGCCGGGTCCAGGTCTGCCCGCCATCGGTCGACACCATGAAGCCCAGATTTCCCCCGCCAGCGGGATGGCCGCTGGAATAGAGCGTGACGCCGTCGGTCGGGTGGGGCGAAAAGCCCATGAAATCGTCGGTGCTGCTCGACACCTGGCGGGCCGTCCCATCCGCTTGCACCGTGAAGAGGCCGTGATGGGTGGCCAGGAGCAGCCGGGTGGAATCGGCGGGATCCACCGCCAGCCCGTGGAAATGCGTGCGCTTGGACAGCTCGCCGACCGTGGTGCTCGTCCCTTGGGCCGCGGCCGTGCCGATGACCAGAGCGGCCGCGAGCGAGGCCGGCAGGAAGCTCGGGAAGAGATTTGCCATTTTTGCCATGGTCCTCAGCATAGGGCTCCCCTGGCCCCGCCGCAATTTTGGGTTCCGGCGCGCTGGGCGACCCGGATTGCAGCAGGTATACTCGGCCCGCCCGCGCCGAACCGCAAAAGACCCAAGGGGATGCCGCGCCAGAGCTTCGCTTTTGTCGCCGCCGACACCGATGAGGCGCGGGCGGCTTCGGACCGGCTGCGGCAGCGCTATCAAACCGTGCCGCCCGAGGAAGCCGATGTCATCGTCGCTCTTGGCGGCGACGGCTTCATGCTGGAGACCCTGCATCGGTTCCTCAATCGCGGCGTGCCGATCTACGGCATGAATTGCGGGACCGTCGGGTTCCTGATGAACGGCTACGATGAGGAGGGCCTTCCCGAGCGGCTGCGGAAGGCCGCGGAGGTCACCCTGTTCCCGCTGGCGATGGTGGCGCGGACCGTCGAGGACAAGCTGCACGAGGCCCTCGCGATCAACGAGGTCTCGCTGCTGCGCGAGACCCGCCAGGCGGCGAAGATCCGGATCCTGGTGGACAGCGTGGCGCGCTTGCCCGAGCTGATCTGCGACGGCGTGCTCGTCGCCACGCCGGCCGGGAGCACCGCCTATAACCTGTCGGCGCACGGGCCCATCCTGCCGCTCGGGTCCGGAGTGCTCGCGCTGACGCCCATCAGCGCCTTCCGCCCCCGCCGCTGGCGAGGCGCCATCTTGCCGCACGACGCGGAGGTGGTGTTCGAGGTGTTGGACTATCTCAAGCGGCCGGTCAGCGCGGTGGCCGATTCGACCGAGGTCCGCGACGTTGTGGAGGTGCGGGTGCGAGAAGACCGGTCCGTCAAGCTCAAGCTTTTGTTCGATCCCGAGCACAATCTCGAGGAGCGGATCCTCAAGGAGCAATTCCTGCCCTGACGGCCCCCTGCATCCCTCTCCTCACTCGCTCCAGGTTGCCCTGCCGATGTCCGATCTGACCGACGTGCTTTCGACCTCCGCCGCGATGGGGGAGCTGCCTTCGCTGAGCCCGTACCGGGACGGGAATGTCGGAATCCCCTACGTGCTGAGCTATGCGGCGTCAGACCCGGGACCCCACGTCCTGCTGGCGGCCATCGTGCATGGCAATGAGATCTGCGGCGCGATCGCCCTGGACCGGCTGCTGCGTTCGCAGCTCCGGCCCGCGCGGGGCCGGCTCACCTTCGCCTTCGCCAATCCCGAAGCCTATCAGCGCCGGGACGGCGGCGCCGCAGCCCCGAGCCGCTATCTGGACGAAGACATGAACCGCGTCTGGTCCCCTGCCCAGCTCGCCGGCAAGGGCAGGTCGGCGGAGCTGCGGCGAGCCAGACAGCTGAGGCCAGTCGTGGACAGCGCCGACTACCTCCTCGACATCCATTCCATGCAGCAGGGCGACGAGCCGATCCTGCTGAGCGGGCCTCTGGACAAGGGGCGGCGGCTGGCCCTGGCGCTGGGCTTCCCCTCGATGGTGGTTTCCGATGCCGGCCATGTGTCCGGAACGCGCCTGCGCGACTATGGCGCATTCGGCGACCCGGCCCGGCCGCAGAATGCGGTGCTGGTGGAATGCGGCCCGCATGACAGCTGGGCCTCCACGGAGGTCGCCGTCGAGACGACCTTGCGCTTCTTGGAGCAGGTCGGAAGCATCCGGCCCCCCGCGCCACGCAGCGACGGGTTTCGGAGCCGCGGTCCGTCCCGCCTGATCGTGGTCACCCAGGCGGTCACCGCATCCAGCCCCCGCTTTCGCTTCACCGGGCGCTTCTCCGGTCTGGAGCGCATCCCGAAGGCGGGCACCGTCATCGCGCATGACGGGGAGAAGGCGATCGCCACGCCCTATGACGACTGCGTGCTGGTCATGCCAGCCGACCGCTGCCAGCCCGGGCAGACCGCGGTGAGGCTGGGCCGTGTCCACTCCTGAGCCGCGGCGCAAGGGCGGAACCTTCGCGAAGAAGCACCTGCCGGTCCTCTACAACCTGGCGCTCGGCACGGCCGGCGGCGCGGCGGCGGACGCGCTGGACCTGCCGCTCGCCTGGATGATCGGGGCGATGATCGCGACCACCACGGCGGCGGTGCTCGGCCTGCCGCTCGCCTTCTCGCGGCCGCTGCGGACCGGAATGATCACCGTGCTCGGCGTGATGCTCGGCAGCGCCTTCGTGCCGGAGCTGGCCACGCAGATCGCCCGCTGGTCCTTCAGCCTTGCCGCGCTCGCGGTCTACGCGCTCCTGACGACCGCGGCCAGCATGGCCTATTTCCGGAGAGTCGCCGGGTACGATCCGATCACCGCCTATTTTTGCGCGGTGCCCGGCGGCCTCAACGAGATGACCATGCTGGGAGCGGCGCTCGGCGGAGAGGAACGCGCCATTTCCCTGACGCACGCCGCGCGAATCCTCTTCACGGTGCTCACCATCCCGATCGGCTTCCGCTTCCTGGAGGGGTACGATCCGGCGGCGCGGCTGGCGGCCGGCCAGGCCTATTTCGCCAATGGCTCCCAGGATGTCGCGATCCTCGCGCTATGCGCGGTCCTCGGCTATTTCGCGGCGCAGCGGCTGCGGCTGCCCGCGGCCTCGATCCTCGGGCCGATGATCTTCAGCGCGGCCGCGCACATGACCGGCCTCACCGCGGCCAAGCCGCCGGCCGAGCTGGTCGCCGCCGCCCAGGTGGTGGCCGGCTCGGCCATCGGCGCGCGCTTTGCGGGCACGGCCGCCCGAGCCTTGCTGCGGCTGGCGATGCACGCCCTGAGCGCGACCGTGATCATGGTGGTCCTCGCGATCGTGTTCGCCGCCGGGCTCAATGCCGGCTTCGGCCTGCCCCTGCCCGATCTCATCCTTGCGCTTGCCCCCGGCGGCCTTGCCGAGATGAGCCTGGTGGCGCTGGCGCTGCATGCCGACGCGGCCTTCGTCTCGACCCACCACGTGGCGCGGATCACGATGGTGGTGGCGGTCGCTCCGGCGCTGCATCGTCTGTTGCCGCGCAGCTGGCGCGCCCGGGCGGAGCCGCAGGCCGCCGATTGAGCGTGAGTCCGGCTATGCCGCGTTCGAGGGCGCCGCGCGCGTCTTCAAAAGCCGACTGACGATCTCCGCCAGCTCGCGTCCCACCACCGGCTTCATGACGAATTCGCGAATGCCGGCCGCCCTTGCCGACTCCGGAGTGATGGTGTCGCCGAATCCGGTGCAAAGGATGATTGGCAGATCCGGGCGAATGGCGAGCATCTCGCGCGCCATCGCCGCGCCGGTCATGCCGGGCATCATGTGATCGGTGATGACCAGGCTCCAGCGCTCCGGCTCGGAACGGAATGCGGCAAGCGCGGCGGCGGCGCTCGACATGCCGTCGCAGCGGAAGCCGAGCCGCTCCAGGGATTGACGCCCTATATGAGTGAGGTCTGGCTCGTCGTCGACGAACAGGATGCGCTCGCCGCCCGCCGTGGCCTCGTGCGCTCCGGCTCCTGCCGGCTCGGGCTGCTCCTCCGAGCGCGGCAGGAAGATCTCGATCCGCGTGCCCTGGCCCGGCGCGGTGCGGATCGCGATCGCCCCCCGCTTGCCGGTCACGATCCCGTGCACGGCAGCGAGCCCCAGCCCGGTGCCCTCGCCCTTCGGCTTGGTGGTGAAGAACGGCTCGAAGATGTGCGAGACCGTCTCGTCGCTCATGCCGATGCCCGTATCGGTCACCGCCAGCCGGACATACCGGCCGGGCGAGAGCTTGCCGGCGACCAGCCTGGCTCCGGACGGACGAAGGGCGTCCTCGGGATCGGAGCCGATCTCGGCCTGGTCCAGCTCGACCACGATCCGCCCCCGCTCCTGGCCGATGGCCTGCGCGGCATTGACGCAGAGATTCATGATCATCTGGTGCAGTTCGGCGTCATCGGCACGGACCACGGCGCCGGGAGCCGAGACGCGCCGCTCCACTTGCACCGATTTCGGCAGCGTGGCGGCGAGCAGATCCATGGCCTCGTGCAGCACCTGATCCAGCAGGACGGAGCGCTCGACCTTCTCCTCGCGCCGGCTGAAGGCGAGAATCTGCCGGACCAGCGTCTTCCCTCGCCGCCCGGCTTTCAGCACCTGCTGCACGTTGGCCGCCGAGGGGGATTCGGGCGGCAGGTCATAGAGCGCGAGGTCGGCATAGCCCAAGATCGCCGCGAGCACGTTGTTGAAATCGTGCGCGATGCCGCCGGCGAGCCGCCCGATCGCCTCCATCTTCTGCGCCTGATGGAACTGCCCCAGCAGATGCGCCCGCTCCAGCTCGGCGCGCCGGCGCTCCGAGATGTCGCGCAGGATGATGGTGAAGACCGTTTCCTCCCCGAGTTGAAACTTCGAGGCCGAGAGCTCGGCCGGGAACTCGCCGCCGTCCTTGCGGCGCGCGCGCACCTCGACCCGCTCGGCGGGTGCGGAGGAGCCGCCGGCAGCCCGGTTCTCGATCGCCTCAACGAGGCGGTTGCCGTCCGGCAGCAGCAGGTCGAGCGGACGGCCGATCGTTTCGTACGCCCCGAACCCGAAGATGCGCTCGGCGCCCTTGTTGAACAGGCGGATCGCGCGGGTGTCGTCGACCGAGATGATGGCGTCCTGCGCGATGTCGAGGATGCCGGCCAGGCGCCGCTGCGACAGCCGCAGCGCCTCCTCGGCCAGGCGCCGTTCCGTCATGTCGCGCACCAGGAGCAGGATCGGCCGGCTCGGCCCGATCGGCAACGTGGCCAGCTGCGCCTCGGCCAGGATGCGCCGCCCGCTCCGGCTGATGCAGGACACGGCTTCGGCCCTGGCGCGCCCCTCGCGGGCGGCGGTCTCGACTAGCCGCGCGAGGGCGGACTGCTCGCCCTCCAGCTTCTCCACCGCGAGCCGCAGCAATTCCGGCTGGCTGTATTCGAAAAGCCGGATCGCGGTCTCGTTGGCGTCCACGATCGACCGCGTTTGCGGATCCAGTATCAGGATGGCGTCGGCCGATCCGTCGAAGATGCGATGCCAGCGCTCCTCGCTGGCGCGGACCTCGGCGTGACTGCGCCGCAATTCGGCGATCGAGCGCGCGATATGCCCGAGCAGCCGGTTGAAGTCGCCCAGCACGTCGCCGAGCTCGTCCCGGCGCTTCACCGGTATCGAGTGCCGGTCGGCATGCTCGAGATCGCTGCTTGCCGCGCCCAATCGCTGGCGCAGCTCGAGGATGGGCGCAAGGATGGTGAGGCCGAGTATGGTCATGGTGACGGCGGTCACCGCGAGCGCGACCGCGAGGGCCACCAGGCCCACGCGCACGAGAAAACGCTCCAGCTGCGCGGCGATCCAGGAGGTGTCCAGCCGCGCGACGAAGATGTAGGGCGCGCCGATCCGCTCGGGCAGCCAGACGACCTCGTACCGGCTGCGGCCCTGGGCGTATCTGCCGCCGGCTTGCGGACGCGCTGGTTCGTAGCGCAGCGTCGGAGGCTCGCCCA
>JAREAF010000533.1 GCA_029240475.1 Rhodospirillales bacterium
CGGACTGGCAGCCGCCGCTCATCTGCGGCGGCGCGGCTACCGGGTCGAGGTTTATGAGCGCCAGGACCGCGCCGGGGGGCTGCTCATCTACGGCATCCCGAACTTCAAGCTCGACAAGTCGATCGTCGCGCGGCGCATCGCGCTGCTCGAGGAGGCGGGCATCGGCTTCCACCTCAATTGCGAGATCGGCCGCCACCTGGATTTCGCCGAGCTGCGCCGCCGGCACGATGCGGTGCTGCTGGCGACGGGCGTCTATCAGCCGCGCCCGCTCGGCATCGACGGCGCCGACCGCGCGATCGCCGCGCTCGATTATCTCCTCGCCGCGAACCGCGCCGGCCTGGGGGACGCCGTGCCTGAGCTCCGCTCCGGCAAGCTCGACGCGAAGGACAAGCGCGTGGTGGTGATCGGCGGCGGCGACACGGCGATGGATTGCGTGCGCACCGCGGTCCGGCAGGGGGCGGCGTCGGTGACCTGCCTCTACCGCCGCGACCGCGCCGGCATGCCGGGCTCGCGCCGCGAGGTCGCGCATGCCGAGGAGGAGGGCGTGCGCTTCGAATGGCAG
The DNA here is from genome assembly GCA_029240475.1 of Rhodospirillales bacterium. GTDB lineage: Bacteria > Pseudomonadota > Alphaproteobacteria > JAREAF01 > JAREAF01 > JAREAF01. The sequence goes on from JAREAF010000533.1 coordinate 563, forward strand.
GCCGCGCCCGTCGCGTTCGAGGGCGGCAAGCGCAAGCTCGCCTCGGTCATCGCGCGCCGCACTCAGCTCGGCCTCGCCGATGCGAGCGGCCGCGCCGCGCCCGCCGCGCTGGTCGGCGAGCCGTTCCCGGTTGCCGCCGACCTCGTCATCGCCGCGCTCGGGTTCGAGCCCGAGGACCTGCCCGCCCGGCTCGATTCCGGGCTCGGCGTCACGCGCCATCGCACGCTCGCGATCGATCCCAAGCGCTTCACCACCAGCCTCGAGGGCGTGTTCGCCGCCGGCGACATCGTGCGCGGCGCCTCGCTCGTGGTCTGGGCGATCCGCGACGGGCAGGACGCGGCCCAATCGATTCACCAGTGGATCTCGGCCCGCGCCGAGGCGCCGCTCAGCGTCGCGGCGGAATAGGGGGAAAGCATGCGCTCCTGGCCGACCGCGCTTCTGGTGCTCGCGTTGCTCTGGCAGGCGCCGGCGCGCGCGGGCGAAAGCTCCTTCGATCCCGAACGTCTGGCCGTGGCGCGCGAGATCATCGAAGCGTCCGGCGCCAACGCGCTGACCGAGCAGGTGCTCAGGAGCGTCAGCGCCCAGATCGCCACGCTCATCCAGCAATACAATCCCGAACGCGGCGCGGCCGTGGCGGACATCATCGACGCGGTCGTGCTTCCGGAGGCCAGCCGCAGGATTCCCGAAGCCACGGAGGCGATGGCCAGGCTCTATGCCGAGCGGTTCACCGCCGAGGAGCTGCAGGACGTCGTCGATTTCTACCGCACGCCGACCGGCCGCAAGCTCGTTGCGCTCTCGCCGGAGCTGTTCGTCGAAGCGCAACGCGTCGGTCAGGCCTGGGCGCGGTTGCTGATTGAGGATCTGTGGGACGACATCCTCCAGCGTCTTGAGGAAAACGGGTTGAAGCCGCCGCCGGCCATATGACCGACGGAAGCGAGGACACGCCGATGCAGGAACAAGGCCCGGATTTCGTCCAGCGCTGGCGCAACGAGACGGCGCGCCTCGCGCGCGAGGGGCTCTACGACCCGGCCGAGGAGCGCGACGCCTGCGGCGTCGGCCTCGTCGTCGCCATCGACGGCAAGCCGCGGCGCGAGGTGGTGGAGCTCGGCATCGCCGCGCTCAAGGCGGTGTGGCATCGCGGCGCGGTCGATGCGGACGGCAAGACCGGCGACGGCGCCGGCATCCATGTGCAAATCCCGCAGAATTTCTTCCGCGAGCATATCCGCAAGTCGGGCCACGAGCCGATCGCGGGCAAGCTCGGCGTCGGCATGGTGTTCCTGCCGCGCACCGACCTCGAGGCGCAGGAGCGCTGCCGCATCATCGTCGAGAGCGAGATCCTCAAAGCGGGCTTCGAGATCTATGGCTGGCGCCAGGTCCCGGTGAATGTCGAGGTGATCGGCGAGAAGGCGAACGCCACACGCCCCGAGATCGAGCAGATCATGATCGCGAACAGCCGCGGCCTCACCGCCATGCTGTTCGAGCGCATGCTGTTCGTGATCCGCCGCCGGATCGAGAACCGCGCGCTGGCCGAGAGCATCAAGGATTTCTACATCTGCTCGCTCTCCTGCCGCTCGGTCATCTACAAGGGCATGTTCCTGGCCGAGCAGCTCACGGCCTTCTATCCCGACCTCGCCGACGAGCGCTTCACCTCGAACTTCGCCCTCTATCACCAGCGCTACTCGACCAACACTTTTCCAAATTGGTGGCTGGCGCAGCCCTTCCGCGTGATCGCCCATAACGGCGAGATCAACACCCTCAAGGGCAACATCAATTGGATGAAGGCGCATGAGACGCGCATGGCGCACGAGAATTACGGCGCCAACATCCAGGACCTGAAGCCTGTCATCCAGCCGGGCGGGTCGGATTCCGCGGCGCTCGATTCCGTGTTCGAGGTGATGACGCGCACCGGCCGGCCGCTGCCCATGGTCAAGTCCATGCTGATGCCGGAAGCCTGGTCGAACGCCAGCCTGACCATGCCGCAGGCCTGGCGCGACTTCTACAGCTACTGCAACGCGGTCATGGAGGCGTGGGACGGCCCCGCCGCGATCGCCGCCTATGGCGGCATCTGGGCGCTGGCCGGCATGGACCGGAACGGGCTTCGGCCGATGCGCTATACGCTCACCGAGGACGGGCTCCTCGTCTGCGGTTCGGAGACCGGCATGGTGCGGCTGGAGGAATCGCGCATCGTCGAGAAGGGGCGGCTCGGCCCCGGGCAGATGATCGCGGTCGACCTCTCGGCCGGCAAGCTCTACCGCGATGCGGAGCTGAAGGACTTGCTCGCCGCGCAGCGCCCGTTCGGCGACTGGGTCAAGAGCATCACCGTCATCGACGACATCGTGAAAGCGGGCGGCGCCGAGCCGGTCGAGCATGACGGCGAAGGGTTGCGCCGCCGCCAGCGCGCCGCCGGCTTCACCATGGAGGACCTTGAGCTGATCCTCCATCCCATGGTGGAGGAGGGGAAGGAAGCGGTCGGCTCGATGGGCGACGACACGCCGCT
>JAREAF010000073.1 GCA_029240475.1 Rhodospirillales bacterium
CCCGAGCTTCCGGCCCTCGATCCGGACATGGCGGAGCTTGTGCTGCGGCCCGGGAGTGACCTCGGCGCTTTCGTCCAATCCCCTCCGCAGCGCCGCATCCGGGGTTCCCGCCTGAGCCAGGTGGCCGCTCAGCTGTTCGCCGAGATCAGCCCGCAGGAGGCCCCCGAGAAGGGGGTTAAGGCCTCGCGTCTTCTCGGCTAAGCTTCCCTGCAACGAAAAACGGAACAGGGAGTGAGAAGCCATGGCGCGGGTCGCAGTCGTGACCGGCGGCACCCGAGGCATCGGGGCCGCGATCTCCAAGGCGCTGAAGGGTGCGGGCTACGCTGTGGCCGCGACCTACCACGGCAATGACGAGGCGGCGAACCGCTTCAAGGCCGAGAGCGGGATCGCGGTCTTCAAATGGGACGTCGGCAATTTCGAGGCGTGCCGCGACGGCATCCAGCGCGTCGAGCGCGAGCTCGGGCCCGTCGACGTGCTGGTCAACAATGCCGGGATCACGCGCGACACCATGATGCACAAGATGACCGAGCAGCAATGGCGCGACGTCATCGCCACCAATCTCGATTCGCTCTTCTTCATGACGCGCGCGGTGATCGAAGGCATGCGCGCGCGCGGCTTCGGGCGCATCGTCAATATCGGCTCGATCAACGGGCAAAAGGGCCAGCTCGGCCAATCCAACTACGCCGCCGCGAAGGCGGGGCTGATCGGCTTCTCCAAGTCGGTGGCGCTGGAGAATGCGAACAAGGGCGTCACCTGCAACGTGATCGCGCCGGGCTATATCCGCACCGACATGGTCGCGGCGGTGCCGGAGAACGTGATGCAGAAGATCGTCGCGCAAATCCCCGTCGGCCGCTTGGGCGAGGCGGAGGAGATCGCGCGCTGCGTGGTGTTCCTCGCCTCCGACGAGGCCGGCTTCATCACCGGATCGACCCTCACCGCCAATGGCGGGCAATATCTCCCCTAAGCCTGTTTGGAGCCTGCATGACCACCGTCCGCATGGTCGAGTATGAGGAGGCGAGCACCGAGGTCCGCGCGGTCTTCGACGACATCATGGAAAGCCGCGGCATCGACTTCGTGCCGAATTTCTGGAGGACCATCGCCCATCACCCGCCGACGCTGAAGGCGGTCTGGGCGCATCTGAAGGCGGTGATGGCGCCCGGCGCGCTCGACGCCATGACCAAGGAGATGATCGCGATCGCGGTGAGCGCGACGAACGGCTGTGAATATTGCATCAACAGCCACATCGCCGGGGCGCGCAAGCTCGGCATGACCGATGCGCAGTTCGGCGAGCTGATGGCGGTGGTCGGCATGTTCAACCAGACCAACAAGCTGGTCGAGGGCTATCAGGTGCAGGTCGACGAGCGCATCCGCAAATTCGTGCAAGGCGAGGACGGCAAGGGCCCGCAGCCGCGCGAAGCCAACGCCAAAGGCGCGGCCAAGGCGCCCAAGCGCGCGGCGGCGCATCGGGCGGCTCTCGGCAGGAGCCGCAAGGCGCGCTAGCCGCCTTCGTCCAGGAAGGCGAGCAGCGCGGCGGCAAGCTCCTCCGGCGCGTCCTCGGCCATGTGGTGGCCGCTCATGATGCCGTGGCCGCGGAGGTCCGGCGCCCAGGGCCGCCACACGGCGAGCACGTCCCCATAGAGCTCCTCCATATCGTCCTTGAGCGACCATAGGCAAAGGGTCGGGCACTGCAAGCTCCGCCCTGCGCGTCGGTCCTCTTCGTCATGCCTGCGGTCGATGCCGAGCCCGGCGCGATAATCCTCGATCATGCCATGCACGGTCGCAGCATCGTGGATGGCGGCAAGGGTGTCGGCGTAATTCCTCGCGCCCATCTTCTCGGGCGTGTTCCCGTACCAGGCGTCGGGATCGGCGAGGATGGCGCGCTCGGGCTTCCCCGGCTGGGCGAAGAAGAACCAGTGCCACCAGGCCTCCGCGAAGCGCGCATCGCAGCGCTCCAGCGCCTCCACAATGGGCACGGCATCGAGCACGGCGAGGCGCGCGACGGCGTCCGGATGGTCCATGGCGCAGCGGAACGCCGTGTAGGCGCCGCGATCGTGTCCCACCAGCGCGAAGCGCTCGTAGCCGAGTTGGGCCATGAGGGCGATGCAGTCGCGCGCCTTGGCGCGTTTCGATGAGCCTTCATGGTCGGGCGTGTCGGCGGGCTTTGAGGACTGGCCGAAGCCGCGCAGGTCCGGGCAGACGATGGTGTGCCGCTCTGCCAGGAGCGGCGCGACCTTGTGCCAGGTCGTGTGCGTGCGCGGATGGCCATGCAGCAGCAGCACCGGCGGGCCTTCCCCGCCATGGCGGACGCGCAGCCGCGCCTCCGGCAGGTCGATGAAGTCGAGCGTGAATGCTTCGAACATCCGTCTGTCGCGATCGGGAGCCGTCGAGCATCGGAGCAACGTGCTAGACATGCGCCCCGGTTCCCCGGGTGCGAGGCGTCAGCCGAGCCGCGAAATGCGAGGTCACAAGGCTTTCAGCTCGGGTCCTTGGGGTAGGTCTGGCCCATCGACGGGCGCGACGCGAACCGCTGCTGGAATTCGGCGAGCTTGGGCCGGCCTTTGCGCCAGTCATCCTGCGGGAACCGGAAGTCGAGATAGTCGCCGACGATCGCCACCGTGATGTTGCCGATCGTCACGGTATCGTCGAGGCTGCCCACATGCTGCTCCAGCCAGTCGAGGCTGCGGTTCACGACATTGCGCTGCCTCTCCATCCAGGCCTTCGACTGCTCGTTCGCCGGCCGGCGCGTCTCCATCAGGCGCAGCACGGCCGCGTCGAGGATGCCGTCGGCCAGCGCCTGGAGCCTGAGCGCCTTCCAGCGCGCATCGCCGGAGGTCGGCACGATCTTCGCGCCCGAATGCAGGCTGTCGAGATATTCGACGATCACCGGCGAATCGAACAGGCGATCGCCATTGTCGAGGATCAGCGTCGGCACCTTGCCGAGGGGATTGTCGCTGGCCAGGTCGGGCGAGGAGGCGGGAATGGTCAGGATGCGCTCGATCTTCTTGTCGAGCCCGGTCTCGATGGCGGTGACCGTGACCTTGCGCACATAGGGCGAGGTCGGGGAATAGCGCAGCTTCATGGCGGGTCCTTTCGTCAGAAATTGTCCTTGCGCCGGCGGATCTCGGCGAAGACCTGGACCGGCGGCGCTCCGGCCATGCCGACCGCCGCGGCCAGCCTCGGATCGTCGGCGCGCAGGAACGGGTTGGTCGCGCGTTCCTCCGCCATGCCCGCGGGCACCGTCGGGCGGCCTTCAGCCCGCGCGGCCTTCACCTGCTCGGCGCGGCGCTTGAGCGCCGCATTGTCCGGATCGATCGCGAGCGCGAAGCGGGCATTGCTCTCGGTATATTCGTGCCCGCAATGGACCTGCGCGTCATCGGGAAGCGCGCGGAGCTTCAGGAGCGAGGCCCACATCTGCTGCGGGGTGCCCTCGAACAGCCGCCCGCAGCCCAGCGTGAACAAGGTGTCGCCGCAGAAGAGCGCCCGGCTCTCCGGGAACCAGAAGGCCATATGGCCGCGGGTGTGGCCGGGGATGAAGAAGATCTCCGCTTCCGCATGGCCGAGCCGGAAGGGCCGGCCTTCCGCGACCGTTTCGTCGATCTCGGGGATGCGCTCGCGGTCCGGCTCGGGCCCGACCACGCGCGCGCCGGTCGCGGATTTGATGCCGCCATTCCCGCCGACATGATCCCAGTGATGATGCGTGTTCAGCACATGGCTGATGCGCCAGCCTTGGGCGGCGGCGGCCTCGAGCACGGGCTCGGCCTCCGAAGGATCGAGCGCGGCGGTGGCGCCCGTCTGCGTGCAGTGCAGAAGATAGGCGTAGTTGTCCTTGAGGCAGGGGACCTGCTGGATGCGAAGCTTCGCCATGGGTTTGGACGTTAACCAGTTCGGACCGGCCTGCCAACCCGCCGCGGAGCAAAGCTGCTATCATGGACGCCATGTGGAGCGACGTCGTCGACCTCAGGGATTTTTACGACACCCGGCTGGGGCAGGTTGCGCGCCACCTCCTGCGGCGCCGCATCCGCCAGACCTGGCCGGATGTCCGCGGCGAGGCGGTGCTTGGCCTGGGCTACGCCACGCCGTTCCTGCGGCAGTTCACGAACGAGGCGGGGCGCGTGGTCGCGCTGATGCCCGCCCAGCAGGGCGTGCTGCATTGGCCGCTGGAAGGGCCGAACGCCACCGCGCTGGTCGATGAGACCGACCTTCCGCTGCCCGACGCCTCCATGGACCGCGTGCTGCTCGCCCACGCGGTGGAATGCAGCGAGCATCTGCGCGACATGCTAAAGGAGGTCTGGCGGGTGATGGCGGGCAACGGGCGGCTGCTCGTGGTCGCGCCGAATCGGCGCGGCATCTGGGCGCGCACCGACCGCACGCCGTTCGGCTCGGGTCATCCGTTCAGCCCGAACCAGCTCTCGCGCCTGTTGCGCGACAACGGCTTCACCCCGGTCGCGGTGGGCCGCGCGCTCTATTTTCCGCCGACCAACTCGCGCTGGCTGCTCAGCTCCGCGCAGACGATGGAGCGGATCGGCGACCGCTGGTTCCAGCGCTTCGCCGGCACGGTGCTGATCGAGGCGCGCAAGCAGATCTATGCGGTGCGGGCGGTGCGGCCGAAGAAGCTGCCGCGCACGCGCCCCGTGCTCGTCACCTTGCCGCAGGTAGCCCGCCGCGAGCCGCCGCCGAGCTGAAATCCCCCACCCGAGGAGACGATGATGTCCGACGACACTCTCGCGCGACTGCGGCCGCATGCGCTGGCCGCGCTCCGGATCATGACCGGCTTGCTGTTCCTGGCCCACGGCCTCGTCAAGCTGTTCGGCTTCCCCGAGGTCGAGGGAATGGGCCGGGTCGAGCTGGCCTCGCTCGCGGGCATCGGCGGCGTGATCGAGCTGGTGGGCGGCGCGCTGGTCGCGCTCGGCCTGTTCACCCGGCCCGCCGCCTTCATCGCCTCCGGCGAGATGGCGGTCGCCTATTTCATGTTCCACGCCCCGCAGAGCTTCTATCCGATCGTCAATGCGGGCGATGCGGCGATCCTCTATTGCTTCATCTTCCTTTATATCGCCGTGGCGGGGCCGGGCAGCTTCAGCCTAGACGCCGCGCTCCGCGGGCGAGGAGAGGTCCGCGCCTCCGCCTGAGCCTCACGACATCGGCTCGGGCCGGGGCTTGGGCTCCTCCGGCAGAGGGATGAACTCGGCCCTGTCGGTGGGCGGCAACGGGAACGCGCCGGCGGCCCAGTCGGCCTTGGCCTGCTCGATCCGCTCCCGCCTCGAGCTGACGAAGTTCCACCAGATGTGCCGCTCGCCGACCGGCTCGCCGCCGAGCATCATCAGCACCGTCGGCTCCTGTGCGGTCAGGACGGGCTCGGCCGTGGGGGAGAAGACCAGCATCTGCCCCGCCCCATAGGTCCGGCCGTCCAGCGCCACGCTGCCGCTGACGATGTAGGCCGCGCGTTCCGGCGTGCCGGAGGGCAGGGTGGCCTTCGCTCCCTTGGCAAGGTCCAGATGCAGGTAGAACAGCGGCGAATGCGTGCGCACCTCATTGCCGAGGCCATAGGCCTCGCCGGCGATCAGCCGCCCCTTGAGACCGCGCTCCTCCAGCACCGGCAGCTCCTCGGCGCCATGATGGGCGAAGTCGGGCGCGTCCTCCTCCGCCGCGTCGGGCAGCGCGACCCAGGCCTGGAGCCCGTGCAGGTCGCCGCCCTTGGCGCGCATCGGATCGAACCGCTCGGAATGGGTGATGCCCTGTCCGGCCGTCATCCAATTCACTTCGCCGGGCCGGATCGGCTGCTCCACCCCCAAGCTGTCGCGATGCATGATCCCGCCGGCGAAAAGATATGTGACCGTCGATAGCCCGATATGCGGGTGCGGGCGCACATCGGCGCTGCGCGGCACGTCCCGCGGAAGCGTCAGCGGGCCGATATGGTCGAGGAAGATGAAAGGTCCGACCATCCGCCGCTTCATGAAGGGCAGGATGCGGCCGACCTCCAGGTCGCCCAGCGACTTGCGCCGCGCCTCGATCACCAGCTCCAGCATGGATGGACCTCTCTCTTTGAGATCAGAGAGTCTGGGTGCCGGAGAGGAGATCGGCAACCGTGCGAACGGATGGTCGGGCCGGGTCAGCCCCGCCGCAGCAGCGCGATGCATTGCTCGCCGAACCAGTTGGCGAGGCGCATCGAGTTGAGCCCGCGCGCCGTGCCGCGCGAGTCCAGCACCAGCGCGCGCTCGATGGTGATGCCGAGCTCGGCCGTAAGATCCTCGAAATCGAGGATGGTGCAGAGATGGATATTGGGCGTGTCGTACCATTCGGCCGGCAGCGAGGGGGTGGTCGGCATGCGCCCGTCATGGAGCAGCCGCCAGCGCACGCGCCAATGGCCGAAATTGGGGAAGGAGACGATCGTGCGACGGCCGATCCGCACCAGCTCCCCCAGCACCTTGCGCGGCGCGCGCGTCGCCTGCAGGGTCTGGCTCAGCACCGCGACATCGAAGGCGTCGCTCGGATAGTCCTTGAGGTCGGTGTCGGCGTCGCCCTGGATCACCGAGAGGCCGCGCGCAACGCACGCATTGACGCCGGCCTGGCTCAGCTCGATCCCGCGCCCGTCGACGCCGCGGTCATGCACGAGGTGCTCCAGCAGCGCGCCGTCGCCGCAGCCGACATCGAGCACGCGCGCACCCGACGGGATCATCTCGGCGATGAGCGCGAGGTCGCGGCGCAGCGGGCCGGCGCTGCGCGCGCGCGGCCTCAAATCCGCCGCCGCGCTCATTTCAGGCCTCGATGCGCCGCCGACCCCGCGAGGAAGCCGGAGAGGGTCTGGGCGAATTCCGGCTCCTCCAGGAGGAAGGCGTCGTGGCCCTTGTCGCTCTCGATCTCGACGAAGCTCACATTGGCCGCGACCGCGTTGAGGCTGTGCACGATCGCGCGGCTCTCGGAGGTCGGGAACAGCCAGTCGCTCGTGAAGGAGACGAGGCAGAAGCGCACGGGCGTGGCGCGGAACGCATTGGCCAGCACGCCTCCATGCTCCGCGGCAAGATCGAAATAATCCATCGCGCGCGTCAGGTAGAGGTATGAGTTCGCGTCGAACCGCTCGACGAAGCTCGATCCCTGATAGCGCAGATAGCTCTCGACCTGGAAATCGGCCTCGAAGCCGTAGGTCACCCGCGTGCGGTCCTGCAGGTTGCGGCCGAATTTCTGGTGCAGCGCCGATTCCGAAAGATAGGTGATGTGCGCGGCCATGCGCGCGACGGCGAGGCCCCGGCGCGGGTTGCGCCCCTGGGCGAGATAATCGCCGTGGCACCAGTCGGGATCGGCCATGATCGCCTGGCGGCCGACCTCGTGGAAGGCGATGTTCTGCGCCGAGTGACGCGCGCCCGTGGCGATCGGCACGGCGGCGAACACCCGCTCGGGATAGGCGCTCGCCCATTGCAGCACCTGCATGCCGCCCATCGACCCGCCTAGCACGCAGAACAGCTTCTCGATCCCGAGATGGTCGATCAGCAGCTTCTGCGCCCGCACCATGTCGGCGACCGTGATGACCGGGAAGGCGAGGCCATAGGGGCGGCCGGTCGCCGGGTTGGGGTCACGCGGGCCCGTCGTCCCCATGCAGGCGCCCAGCACATTGACGCAGATGACGAAGAAGCGCTCGGTGTCGATCGGCTTGCCGGGCCCGACCATCGTCTCCCACCAGCCCGGCTTTGCTGTCACGGGGTGGGTCTCGGCGACGAACTGGTCGCCGGTCAGGGCGTGGCAGACCAGGACCGCGTTGGCGCGCTCGGCGTCGAGCGTCCCATAGGTCTGGTAGGCGATGGTGAAGGGCCCGAGCTCGGCGCCGGAATCCAGCACGAGCGGCCGGTCGCGCCCGAACTCCACCCGGTGCCCGGGCAGCGAGGCGGAGTGCACGAGGGTTTGAGGTCTTTGCTGCGGCGCGCTCATTGGCGTTGAAACCGGACCGTCGCCCCGCTCTTGCCGGGCGGGGCGGACCCCTTGAAATCGGCCGGTAGCTAATGGGCTTGGGCCGTGGAGTGTCAATGTTTTCTTTGCTTTTCGGGGGAGGAGCGACTATCACTTTCGCGCCCATTTCCAAGGCCTTCCAGCCCGTCATGTCCGCCGCTCAGAACCCATTGTCCGAGCTGCGCCGCCAGATCGACGAGATCGACACGGCGCTGCACGACCTGATCATGCGGCGCACCGAGGTGGTGCAGCAGATTGCGGCGGTGAAGGGCTCGAACGGCGCCGCCTTCCATCTTCCGGGCCGCGAGGCCGAGGTCGTGCGCCGGCTGGTGCGGCGCCACCATGGCACCTTCCCGAAGGCCGTCCTGGTGCGCATCTGGCGCGAGATGATCTCGGCGCTGATCCGCCTGCAGGGGCCGTTCGCGGTGGCGGTCTATGCGCCGGCCGACCGGCTGACCTATTGGGATCTGGCGCGCGACCATTACGGCGCCTTGACGCCCATCGTCGCCCATGCCTCCACCGGCCAGGTGGTGAGCGCGGTCACCGAACGCGCGGCGCATATCGGCATCCTGCCGATGCCCGAGCAGGACGACTCCGATCCCTGGTGGCGCGCGCTCGTCGGCAACGATCCGAAGCTGCCGCGCATCGTTGGGCGGCTGCCCTTCGGGGCGGGCAATCTCCGCGGCGAGCCCCGCGAGGCGCTGGCGATCGGCCTAGCCGCGCCCCAGAGCACCGGGCACGACCGTTCGCTCCTCGTCATCGAGACCATGCGCGAGATCAGCCGCAGCGCGATCAAGACCACGCTGAGCGGTCTCGGCTTCGATCCCGCATTGCTCCAGGCCTGGCGCGAGCCTTCCGGCTCCGACCGCCGCCTCTACCTCATCGAGATCGCCGGCTACAGCGACGCCGAGGATCCGCGCCTGCCGCGCCTGGTCGAGGAGCATCGCGAGGATGTGGCGCAGGTCTGGCGCATCGGCGGCTATGCCGTGCCGCTCACGGCCGAGGAGCTCGGCCTGCCCAAGCGCGCCTGACGCCGGCCGGCCCGAGAGATCAGATGCTTCCGCAGCCCCGACCCGGGATCTTGGAGATCGCGCCCTATGTGGGCGGCGAGGCGCGCATTCCCGGCATCGAGCGCCCGATCCGGCTCGCCTCGAACGAGAATCCTTATGGCACGAGCCCGGCGGCCGTGGCCGCCTATCATGCCGCGGCGAGCGCGTTGCACCGTTACCCGGACGGCAGCGCCGCCGCGCTCCGCGCCGCGATCGGCAAGGCGCACGGGCTCGAGCCTGAACGCATCGTCTGCGGCGCGGGCTCCGACGAGCTCCTGACCTTGCTCGTGCGCGGCTATGCCGGGCCGGGCGACGAGGTGCTGGTCAGCCGCCATGGTTTTCTCGTTTATCCGATCGCGGCCAAGTCGGCCGGGGCGACGCCCGTCGAGGCGCCGGAGCAGGGCCTCAAGGTCGATGTCGACGCGCTGCTCGGCTGCGTCACCCAGCGCACGCGGCTCCTGCTCATCGCCAATCCGAGCAACCCGACGGGGAGCTACCTCACCCCACCCGAGGTCGAGCAGCTCCATGCCGGATTGCCCGAGCATGTGCTCCTCGTGATCGACGCGGCCTATGCCGAATATGTGACCGCGGCCGATTACGAAGCGGGTGCGGGGCTCGCGGCGCGGCACGGCAATGTGGTCATGACCCGCACCTTCTCGAAGGCCTATGGCCTCGCCGCGCTGCGCCTGGGCTGGGCCTATGGCCCGCC
>JAREAF010000534.1 GCA_029240475.1 Rhodospirillales bacterium
TCGGCGAGCGGCGCGGACGGCGGGGTCGAGCCGAGCGGACGGGGCGCGCCGGGGGCGCTCGGCGCCTCCGACGGGTCGAACACGTCGCTGCGGCGCTGGGGCTGCGACTGGGCCGGTGCAGGCTGTGACGGGGCAGGCCGCGAAGGCGTCGTGGTGGATGGTGCCGGAGCAGGCCTGGAGCCGCTGCCGCCACGTCCCTCCTGGAAGCGGAACTCAACATCCTCCTGGAACTTGCGCAGCTGTTCCTTCAGCTGGCGGTTCTCATACTGGAGCTGCTCCATCTGGCCGGAAATCTGCCGGAACTGGCTCTCAAGCCGGTTCAGGCGCACGATCGCGTCGGCCGCATCCTGCGCGGCAACGGGACTGGCAAGAGCGAGAGCAAAGGCGAAAAAGACGAACAGGCGTCGGAACATGCTGGAAATACCGTAAGGATCCTCGACAGAGGGGCCGATAACACAAAAGCGCCGCCACGGCGAGAATGTGGCGGCGCTCTGCGATTTCACGAGGGATTGAGCCCTATGAGGCCTTATGCCCCGGCGCCGTTGCCGAGCACCGTCACTGCGCGCCGGTTCTGCGACCAGCAGGAGATGTCGTTGCAGACCGCCACCGGGCGCTCCTTGCCGTAGGACACGGTGCGGAAGCGGTTGCCCGGGATGCCGCGGGAGATCAGGTAGTCGCGGACGACCTGGGAGCGGCGGGCGGAGAGCGAGAAGTTGTACTCGCGGGTGCCGCGCTCGTCCGCGTGTCCTTCGAGGATGAAGGTGTATTGCGGGTAGCGCTGCAGCCACTGGGCCTGCTTGTCGAGGGTGGCCACCGCCGTGGGGGTCAGGTCCGTCGAGTCGGTCTCGAAGAACACGCGGTCGCCCACGTTGACGACGAAGTCCTGGGCGCTGCCCGGGGTGGCGGCGCCACCGGCCCCGAAGCCACCGGCTCCCCCAGCCATGTCATCTTTGTTGGACGAACACGCCGCCGCCCCGAGGGCGAGGACGAGGGCAGCGGCGAATTTGACGGCGCGCAACGTCATCATGGGCAATACTCCTTACACATACGTTTGCCGAACGTTGTGTCTTTCATATCGGGAGGATGGTTAAGGGAGGGTTCCGTCAACCTTGAGGAGAGGCTTCGGATTAAGGTGAATTATGGCCAAGTTGTGGAAGTTGGGCTCATGGTAAATGAACTGTGAATGAATTCCGGAGGCCTGTGCCATATCTAACGGCTAGGCAAGACACGCGAAGCTAGACTGCTGCCGTTTGCCCGTCTCAAGCGTTGAGAGGTCATGAACATCGTGACGACCCCGCCCGGCGCCCTCGACCAACCCTACCGCAAGGCTCTCGACGACCTGCGCCTGGAGCGGGCTTTCGCGCGCATCGCCGACAGCGACCTGCGGCACGGCAATGCGGTGGCGCTGCTCAAGGACTCGCGGGAAAACTATCCGGCCTGGCTTGAGGCGATCCGCTCGGCGAAAGCCGTCATCCATTTCGAGAACTTCATCGTCGCCGACGACGAAACCGGCGGTGAATTCGCCGATGCCCTGATCGAGCGGGCGCTCGCCGGCGTGCGGGTGCGCGTGCTCTACGACTGGCTCGGCTCGTCCATGCGTGCCCTTCCCCCTTATTGGCGGCGGCTGCGCGAGGCCGGGGTGGAGGCCAAGGTCTTCAACCCGCCCCGGCTGACGGATCCGTTCTGGATCCGCCGCAACCACCGCAAGCTGATCACCGTCGATGGGCGCATCGGCTTCGTCTCGGGGCTCTGCATCTCCGACAACTGGGTCGGCAAGAACGGCCATGAGCCCTGGCGCGACACGGGGATCTCAGTGGAAGGACCGCTGGTCGCGGATCTCGACGCCGCCTTTGCCGAGACCTGGGTTCTTGCCGGCATGCGGGCAATCCCGAAATCCGAGCTGCCCCATGCTGACCTGATCCCGCATGCCGGCTCCATGGCGGCCCGGCTCATCAGCGGCGAGCCCGGCATGTTCCGCACCTACCGGGTCGACCAGTTCATCGCCGCCACCGCGCAGCGCAACCTCTGGCTCACCGACGCCTATTTCGTCGCCACCACCTCCTACGTACAGGCGCTGGGCGAGGCCGCCCGCGATGGCGTCGACGTACGCATCCTCGTGCCCGGATCGAGCGACGTTCCCGCGCTCCAGCCGGTGGTTCGAGCGGGCTATCGCTCGCTGGTCGAGGCCGGGGTCCGTGTCTTCGAATGGAACGGCACCATGCTCCACGCTAAGACCGCCGTGGCGGACGGACGCTGGGCCCGGGTGGGCTCCACCAACCTCAACCTGGCGAGCTGGGCCACCAACTGGGAGCTTGACGTGGTGGTCGAGGATACTGGCTTCGCCGAAGCCATGGAAGCGATGTACCTGGAGGATCTCGCCAATGCGACGGAGATCGTTCCTGGCTCGCAGTCCCGCCGCCGTCAGGCGAGGAACATGCGCTCCCGCCGCGGCCACCGCTACACCAAAGGCGGCGTGCGCAGGCTGGCCGCCGGCGCCCTGGCGCTGTCGAGTGCCGTAGGCAGGGCAGTCGGGTCCGGATCGCGCTCGCTTACAGCCACGGAAGCCAGCAGCATCGCCATCATCGGCTCCGCACTCCTGGCCGTCGCTGCTTTGATCACGTTCTTCCCGGTCCTCATCATCTCGCCGGTGGTGATCGCCCTCGTGTGGCTCGGCCTCGCGCTGCTCATCCGAGCGTTCCGTCTCAAGCGGCGCGTACGCCTGCGCCGCCGCAAGCTCGCGCTGAGACGGAAGCTCGCCCGCAGCCGGGAGGGCGAAGCTTCATCCGGGGAATAGAGGGAAACCGGCCGCCAAGCTTGGCGTTGTCGCAGGGAGGGGCAGACGCATTCTCTTCCAAGGAGACTCCTATGGCTTCAGGCACCTCCGGCACTACCGACTCCCTCAACCGCGTTCAGGCCATGAGTTCGCTCCTGGCGCAGAACTGGTGGGCCGTGGCCCTGCGCGGGGTCTTCGCCATCATCTTCGCGCTCATCGCCTTCTTCTCTCCGGGCGCGACGCTCTTGTCCCTCGTCTGGGT
>JAREAF010000535.1 GCA_029240475.1 Rhodospirillales bacterium
TCGACATCTACAAGGGCCTCGGCCGCTCGGGCATCAGGCACGTGCTGGCGCGCCACGAGCAGGGGGCGGGGTTCATGGCCGACGGCTATGCGCGCGAGACCGTGCGGCCGGGCGTGGTGGTGCCGATCACCGGCCCAGGCGTCACCAACGCCGCCACCGCGATCGGCCAGGCCTGGTCCGATTCCGTGCCGATGCTGGTGCTCTCCTCCGAGAACCCGACCAAGGATCTCGGCCTCGGGCGCGGCCGCCTGCACGAGATCATGAACCAGGAGGCCGTGACCCAGCCGATGTGCGCCTTCAGCGCCACCGCGCGGCGGCCGGAGGACGTGCCCGAGCTCATCCACCGCGCCTTCGCCACCTTCGCCGCGCAACGGCCGCGGCCGGTGCACATCTCCATTCCGCTCGACGTGCTGGCCGCGCCGGCGCGTTTCCCGATCGAGGCCCGCCCCGCTCCGTCCCGTCCGCAGCCGGACGAGGCGGCGCTCGCTCGCGCCGCCAAGCTGCTGGATGCCGCCGAGCGGCCGCTCATCATCGCGGGCGGCGGCGCGGTGGGCGCGGAGGAGCCGCTGCGCGCTCTGGCCGAGCGGCTCGGCGCGCCGGTGATCCTCACCATCGCCGCCAAAGGCATGCTGCCCGAGACGCACCCGCTCTGCCTCGGCAGCACGCTGCCCGATCCGAACACGCAGCGGCTCCTCGAAATGTCGGATCTGGTGTTGGCCGTGGGGACGGAGCTCTCCGAGACGGAAAGCTGGGTCGAGGCGCTGCCGATCGGACGCATGATCCGCATCGATATCGACGAGAGACAGCTCACGAACGGCTATCCGGCGGAGGAGGGGATCGTCTCGGATGCCGCGCCCGCGCTCGAAGGCCTGCTCGAGCGGCTGGGCGGCGGCAATTGGCCCGGAGGGCTGGCGGAGAAGGTCGCGGCGCTCCGCTCGACCATCGCCGCGGGCACGCGCCCGCTGCGGCGCAAGCACCTGACGCTTTTGGAGACCGTGCGCGAGGCGGTCCCGGACGAGACGGCGATCATGACGGACATGACGCAGATCGCCTATAGCGGCAACCAGCGATACCCCAGCGCGCTGCCCCGCACCTGGCACCACCCGAACGGCTTCGGCACCTTGGGCTGGGCGCTCCCGGCGGCGATCGGGGCCAAGCTCGCGCGGCCCGAGCTGCCGGTGCTCACGGTCATCGGCGATGCGGGCATTCTCTTCTCGGTGCAGGAGCTGTCGACGGCGGCGAACCTGAAACTGCCCTTGCCGATCCTGCTCTGGAACAATGACGGGCTCGGGCAAATTCGCGACGACATGATCGAGCGCAACATGCCCGAAATCGGCGTCACGCCCGAGAACCCCGACTACCAGATGCTCGCCACCGCCTTCGGCTGCCGCGCCGTGCGTCCGGGGAGTTTGCGCGAGGTCGCCGACGCGCTGCGCGCCGCACTGCACGCCGACCGGCCGACCCTCATCGAGGTGCGGCAGGACGCGGGGTTCTTGTGACCAATGCCGATCGGATGAGGCGCGACAGAAATCCCCCTCAAGGGGGGAGGGGACCAAAACTCCTACCCCCGCTTGTCGATCGGCACGAAGTCGCGCTTGGCGTGGCCGGTATAGAGCTGGCGCGGGCGGCCGATGCGCTGCTCGGGATCCTCGACCATCTCCTTCCACTGCGCGATCCAGCCGACCGTGCGGGCCACCGCGAACAGCACCGTGAAGATCGAGGTGGGGAAGCCCATCGCCTGCAGGATGATGCCCGAATAGAAATCGACATTCGGGTAGAGCTTGCGCTCGACGAAATACTCGTCGTCGAGCGCTATCCGCTCCAGCTCCAGCGCCAGATCCAGCAGCGGCTCGTTCTTCTTGCCCAGCTCCTCCAGCACCTCGTAGCAGGTGCGCCGCATCACCGCCGCGCGCGGGTCGTAGTTCTTGTAGACGCGGTGCCCGAATCCCATCAGCCGGAACGGGTCGTTCTTGTCCTTAGCGCGCTTGATGAATTCCGGGATGCGGTCCTTGGTGCGGATTTCGCCCAGCATGCGCAGCACCGCCTCGTTCGCTCCGCCATGGGCCGGGCCCCAGAGCGAGGCGATCCCGGCGGCGATGCAGGCGAAGGGGTTCGCGCCGCTGGAGCCCGCCATGCGCACCGTCGAGGTCGAGGCGTTCTGCTCGTGATCGGCATGCAGGATGAAGATCCGGTCCATGGCCTTCGCCAGGACCGGGTTCACCACATAGGGCTCGCACGGCACGGTGAAGCACATGGAGAGGAAGTTGGCGGCATAGCTGAGATCGTTCTTGGGATAGACGAAAGGCTGTCCCAGCGAATATTTGAACGCCATGGCCGCGATCGTCGGCATCTTCGCGATCAGCCGATGCGAGGCGATCATCCGCTGGTGCGGATCGGCGATGTCGGTGGAGTCGTGATAGAAGGCCGAGAGAGCGCCGACCACGCCGACCATGACCGCCATCGGATGCGCATCGCGGCGGAACCCGCGGTAGAGATACTGCAGCTGCTCGTGCACCATCGTGTGATAGGTGATGTCGTGCACGAACTTGGCTTTCTGCTCGGCATTCGGCAGATCGCCGTGCAGCAGCAGATAGCAGACCTCCATGAAGTCGCTGTGCTCGGCCAGGTCCTCGATGGCGTAGCCGCGATGGCGGAGGATGCCCGCCTCGCCGTCGATGAAGGTGATCTTCGATTCGCAGGAGCCGGTCGAAGTGTAGCCGGGGTCGTAAGTGAAGGACCCGGTCTCCGCGTACAGCTTGCGGATGTCGATCACGGACGGGCCGATCGAGCCGTCCAGCACCGGGAACTCCCAGCTTCTCCCGGTGCGGTTGTCGGTGAGCGTGACGCTGTTCTTCGCTCCGGGCTTTGCATCAGTCATGTTCGGCTTCCTTCGATTTGTGCACTGCCGCGACCATCAGCGGGACCGAGAAGGGCAACGCCGCGGATTCCATGCGGATGCGCCTCGGCAGCCAGTTTACCGCAGTGCAGAAACAGGCGAAATGGCCTGCGGTGGCATGGGCGAAGCCGCAT
>JAREAF010000536.1 GCA_029240475.1 Rhodospirillales bacterium
AGAACGATCCGCGCATCGCGCAGCTCGAGCAGCGCGTGAATGCGCTGCGCCAGCAGCCGGCCGTGCCCGGAGGCCAACCGCAGGGCGATAATTCCGCTCTGGAAGGGCGCCTCCAGGCTCTCGAGACCGCCAGAGGCGAACTCGACCAGCGGCTTCAGGCCATTCAGGACACGGCCCAGCAGGCGGCGACGCAGGCCCAGGAGGCCCTCAACCGCCCCGCGCCGGAAACGCCGCAGCCTCAGGCCTCTCCTCAGACCGATGCCGCGCTGGCCGATCTCTCCACCCGCCTCGGCGCGCTGGACGAGCAGGTGCGGGCGAATGCGCAGAACGCCACCACCGCGACGAATGCCTCGCAGGAGCTCGACCGCCGTCTGGCGGATCTCGACCGACGCTTCAGCGAGCGGGAGCAGCGCTTCCAGGAGACCGACCGGCGCCTCGCCGATCTCGATCGCCAGCTGGCGGAGAGCAGCCGGCGCTTTGCAGAGGCGGACCGTCGCTTCGGTGAGCAGGAGCAGCGTCTTGCCGCCCTGTCTCAGCAGGCAGCCGAGAACACCAAAAACGTGGAGATGGCCAGCCAGACCGGCACCCGCGTGGTGCTGGCCGGGCGCCTGAACGATGCCCTGCAGGGCGGCACGCCCTACACGGAGGTGCTCGACGGCGTGAAAAAGGCCGGCTCCGATCCTGCCCGGGTGGCGCCCCTTGAGCCTTTCGCTCAGAGCGGAGCGCCGACGGCCGAGTCCCTGGCTCGGAGCTTCGAGCCGGTGGAGACGGCGATCCTGCGCGAGAGCCGCGGCCCGGCCGAAGGCTGGACCGACCGCATCCTGCGCATGGCCGACAAGGTGGTGACGGTCCGGCCCGTGAACGAACCCGGCGGCAGCGGCGTTCCCGGACTGGTCACCCGCATCCGGCAGGCCCTGGAGCGTGGCGACGTGGTGGAGGCGGCCGCTGCCTGGGATGCCCTGCCGGAGCCGTCTCGGCGGCTGTCCGAGGAATGGGGCCGGCAGGTCAAGGCCGTTGCCGAGGCGCATCGCGCCGCTCAGGCGATCAGCACGGATGCGCTCGCCACCCTCAACCGTACGACGCAATAAGAAAAGGATCAGCCCAGCATGTGGCGCGCTCTCGTCTTCATCGGTCTTCTCTGCGTCGCGGCGTTTGGCGCGGTCTGGCTGGCCGACCGGCCAGGCACGGTCCTGATCACCTTCGCGGGCTACGAGATCCAGATGTCGGTGGCGGTCGCCGCCATCGCGCTGGCGGGCCTCGCGCTCTTCCTGGCCCTGCTCTGGTCTCTGGTGACCGGCCTCCTGCACCTGCCCTCCCGCCTGACTTTCGCGTCGCGGGCGCGCCGCCGCTCCCGCGGCTATCAGGCCATCTCCCGCGGCATGGTGGCCGTGGGTGCGGGCGACACCATCGCGGCTCGCCGCTATGCCAACGAGGCCGAGAGACTGCTCGGCCGGGAGCCCCTGACGCTGCTGCTCAAGGCGCAGGCGGCCCAGGTCTCCGGCAACCGCGAGGCGGCCGAGGCCGCCTTCAGCCAGATGATGGAAGAGGACGAGACCCGCGTGCTCGGCCTGCGCGGCCTCTTCGTCGAGGCGAGGCGCCGGGGCGACACGGGAGCGGCTCAGCAATACGCCTCCGAGGCGGTGCGTCTCGCACCTGCCGCCGCCTGGGCGAGCGATGCAGTCCTCGAGGCGCGCTGCGCCGATCACGACTGGCGCGGGGCCCTGGAGGCGGTCGAGCGGCGCGCGTCCCTCGGCCTCCTGAACAAGGCTACGGCCAAGCGCCACCGGGGCGTCCTGCTCACGGCCGACGCCCTGGAACGGATGGATCACGATCCCGACGGCGCCCTCAGGAGCGCCCAGGATGCGGTGAAGCTCGCGCCCGATCTCGTGCCGGCGGCGGCGATAGCCGGCCGCCTCCTGTCGCGCAAGGGTGATCTGCGCAGGGCCGCCAAGGTGGTGGAGGCGGCTTGGCGCAGCCTGCCTCACCCGGACCTGGCGAACGTCTACCTCAATCTGCGCCCCGGCGATTCCGGCCTCGACCGGCTCAAGCGCGCCGAGACCCTCATGAAACTCTCCGGCGGTGCGCCGGAAGGGCGTCTGGCAGTGGCGCGCGCGGCTCTTGAAGCGCGCGAGTTCGCCCGCGCCCGCGACGCTCTGGAGCCGCTGCTGCAGGATCGGCCGAGCATGCGGGTCTGCCTTCTCATGTCCGACCTGGAGGAGGCCGAACACGGCTCCACGGGCCGGGGCCGCGAATGGCTCGCCCGTGCCACCCGTGCGCCGCGGGATCCGGCCTGGATCGCCGACGGGATCGTGTCGGACCAGTGGCTGCCGATCTCGCCCGTCACTGGTCGCCTCGACGCCTTCGTCTGGCAGGCGCCGCCGGACGTGCTGGTTGCCCCCGAGCTCACGCTGCACGACGATGTGACGGCGGACCTCGACGACGAACCGAAGCCGCTGCCGATTATGCCTGCGCCGGAACCTGCACCCGAACCGGTGGTTCCAAGCGAGCCGCCGGCCGAGCCGGAGCAGGACGTTCTGAAAAGCGAGCTGATGGCCGCCCTGAATGAACCGGAACCGGTGAAGGAGGAAACGCCCTTGCCGCCTCCGGGGCCTGTAGTCTTCCCGGCCACGCCTCCGGATGTGCCGAAGCCGAAGGAAGAGGCGGCCGCGCGCCGCAGCGTTTTTTCGGTCTGGTAGGGACTTTCCCTCCTTGCCTGCCCTTGCCAACCGGCAGGCGAGGGGGTAAGAGGGCGGCCTCTCGGATCGCAACATTTGCGATGCCGCAATAGCTCAGCTGGTAGAGCACCTCATTCGTAATGAGGGGGTCGGGGGTTCGAATCCCTCTTGCGGCACCATTCCCATCCTTGGCGATGACCGTCGCTGAAGGTGGAGAAGGAAGGGTAGGGGGCCATAGCTCAGCTGGGAGAGCGCTTGCATGGCATGCAAGAGGTCGGCGGTTCGATCCCGCCTGGCTCCACCATCCTGCCAAGACTGAGACGGAGCGTGCGGGTGTAGCTCAGGGGTAGAGCA
>JAREAF010000074.1 GCA_029240475.1 Rhodospirillales bacterium
GCGCGGAGGACCGCAACCGGCTCTGGCAGGCGCGTCACGACGCCTATTACGCCGCGCTCGCGCTCCGGCCCGGCGCCAAGGGCTGGGCCACGGATGTCTGCGTGCCGATCTCCGCGCTCGCGCAATGCATCGCGGAGACACAGAAGGACGTCACCGAGTCGGGCCTGCTGGCGCCGATCGTCGGCCATGTCGGCGACGGCAATTTCCACCTGGTCTTCGTCATCGACCCGGACGATCCGGAGGAGCTGGCCCGGGCGAAGGCGGTGAACGACCGCATGGTGCTGCGCGCCATCGCGATGGGCGGCACCTCGACCGGCGAGCACGGGATCGGCTACGGCAAGCTCGACTTCCTCACAGCCGAGCATGGCGAGGCCGTCGCCGTCATGCGGCAGATCAAGCAGGCGCTCGATCCCTTGAACCTGATGAATCCGGGCAAGGTGGTGCGGGTCTAGCCGTCCTGGTCCAGCTTGCTGCCGTCGAGGCCATGTTCCCTGCGGGCGCTTTCGTCCCCGTCCTTCGCCTTCTCGGCGCGTGTCCTGCCATGCCGGATGCGGTTCTCGGCCGCTTTGCGGGCCTTGACCCCGCGATTGTGATTCTTGCGCGCCTTGTTTAGGTTCACGATCTCGCCCATGCGCCGGAATCCCCAGGCCTTTTGAATCACCGCCCGCCAGCATAGCGCCATGCACGAACCCTTCAAGCCGGTGGGCTATCGGCCGGCGCCGCCGCCGGCGCCCAGCCGCTCGCGCTGGCGCTGGGTCTTCGGCGCGGTGCTTGCGCTCCTCGCGCTGGCCGCGGCAGTGGTGCTGATCGGCCCCTCGCTGGTGGATTGGAACAACTGGAAAGGCCCGCTTTCCGAGGCGGTGCGCCGCGCCACCGGGCGCGAGCTGTCCATCGCCGGCGATCTCAGCCTCGAGCTGCTGCCGCGCCCGCGGCTGGTCGCGCGCACCGTCAGCCTCGGTAACGCGCCGGGCGGCTCCGAACCCGAGATGATAGGCGTGAACCGGCTGGAGGCGCGTCTGGCGCCATGGCCGCTCCTGGCCGGGCGCTTCGAGCTGCGCAGCCTCGACTTCGTCGAGCCGACGATCTTGCTCGAGCGCCTTCCGGACGGCACCTGGAACTGGGAGAGCGCGATCCGGCACCTCTCCGAAGGCCGGCGGCAGGGTCGCCTGACGCTTGCGTTGGAGCAGGTGCGAATCGGCGACGGCACCGCGATCTGGAGGGGGGAGGACGGAGCCGAACGCAGGCTTCATTCCATTGATGCCGGCCTGACGCAGAGCGCGCAAGGGCAGGTCGCCATCACCGGGGCGGGCGAGTTCGAGAAGACGCCGCTGCGGTTCGAGGCGAGCCTGTTCTCCGGCGCCGAGGAGGGGCCGGTGCGCATCCTCGTCGCGGCCGGAGAAGGGGAGGCCGAGGTCAGTGGCGTGCTGACCCGGGGCGAGCGGCACGCCTTCGCCGGCCGGCTGAGGGTCGCGAGCCCCTCGGCGGCGCGCACGCTTGCCGCGCTCGGGATTACGCAAGCGCCCGCTCCGGCCGGACTGGACCAGCGCTTCGCCGCGGAAACGGAGCTGCATATCTCCGGGCCGCGCATCGAAGCCTCTTCGCTCCGCATCGAATTCGGCGGCGCTGTCGCCGGGGGCAAGGCCGAGTTGAACCTCGATGCGCGCAAGGCGGCGGTCGAGGTCTCGATGAGCAGGCTGGACCTGGATGCCTGGCCCAAGGACGAAACGCCGTGGCCGGATTTCGAGCTGCCGCGGGACTGGTCGGCCGGCGGGAAGGTCGCGATCGAGGCGCTCGTCTGGAAGGGCGGCATCATCAGCCAGGTGCGCGCCAACGCTCGGCTGGCGAACGGGAAAATCGCCGTGGACGAAGCGAAGGCGCTGCTGCCCGGCGGCTCGGAAGTCGGCATCGTGGCGGCATTGGAGCAGGCCGATGGCCAGCGCTGGCGCTGGACGGGGCGGCTCACAGCCGCCTCCGACAACCTCCGGGCGCTCCTGCAATGGCTCGGGGCTGACCCAGCCGGCGTGCCGCCCGACCGCCTGCGCAAGCTGACAATGAAGGCGCGCCTGTCAGGGAGCGGCGGGACGGTCCAGGTGAGCGAGATCGACGCCATGCTCGACAGCTCGCATGTGACCGGCGGCGTGGCGGCGGTGCTGCGCGCGCGGCCCGGTTTCGGGGTCGGGCTCGCCATAGACGAGATCAATCTGGATGCCTATCTGCCACGCGAGCCGTCCAACGGCTCGCAAAGCGAAGCCTCCGAGCCAAACCCGCTCGCGCGGTTCGACTCGAATTTTAATGTGGCCATCGCCGAACTGACCTATGGCGGCCAGCGGCTGCAGGGCCTGCGCGCCGAAGGCACGTTGCAGAATGGCGATCTCGCACTGAAGCAGCTGTCGGCGCGCACGCCCTCGGGCGGGAGCGCGCGCCTGGCCGGACGCATCGCGGGAGCCGCCGGAGCCGACCCGCGGCTGGAGCTCGATTTCGACCTCGCGGCGCGGGACGGCGCGGAACTGCTCCGGCTCGCCGGGCTGCCGCAGCCGGCGGCAAAGGTCGGCGCCATGAGCCTCTCGGGAACCGCTTCCGGGAAGGCCGGAGCGGTTGCGGTGGATGTGGCCGTCCTCGCCGAGGGCTATGCGGCGGACGGCAAGATCAGCGGCACCGTGGCGGCGCTGCGCCCGAGCCTGCGCGGCTCGGGGAAAGTGGAGATCAATCTGCGCGAGCCGGCCAAGCTCGCCGGCCTGCTGAAGATCGAACCCACGCGGCTAGCGGCCTTGGGGCCGCTCTCGATCACCGGCGAGATCGGGCGCGAAGCCGACCGGCTCACCGCCGACTTGGCGCTCTCGGGACCCGAGCCGAAGTTGCGCGCGGAGCTGGCCGGAACGCGCACCGGAGACGGGGAGGGCGCGGCGCTGGAAGGCCGCTTCGAGCTTGCGGCCGAGACTGGCCGGCCGATCCTCCTGGCGCTTGGCCTCCGTCTCGCCGCCGCACCGGCCGGGCCTGTATCGGCGAGCCTGACCGCCTCGGGGCCGTTGCGCAACGTTTCGGTGGAGGGCTCCGCAATGGCGACCGACGGGCGCATCACCGCGCGCGGCCGAGTGGCGCTGGCGGAGCAGCGCAGCTACGAGCTGGCGGTCGCGGCCGAGCATCCCGATCTGCCCAAGCTCGCCGCGCTGTTCGGCATGGATGCCGCGCCCCTTGCCGGCGCGCTGTCCCTGAATGGGACGGTCTCGGGGGACAAGGATCGGCTGAGCTTCGCGCTCGAGCCTTCGCAGCTCGGCCCGCTTTCGACGTCCGGAGAAGGCGAGGTGGCATTCCTGCAGCCGCGGCCGAAAGCGCGGGTGAGCCTCGCGCTGGGTGAGATCCCGGTCGGTGTTCTGGCCGGCCCGTTCCGGGCGCGCGAGGGCGACGCGACCGTGGGCGCCGGCTGGTCGACCCGCCCGGTCGATCGGGCGCTGCTGACCCGATTCGATGCGGAGGCTGCGCTCACCGCCGAAGCCGTGGCGCTCGGGCATCTGCGCGCGGACTCCGTGAAGGCGACCCTCAGCCTGGCGGAGGGGAGACTCGAGCTGAAGAGCCTCGAGGGCGAGATTGGCGATGGGCGTTGGTCGGCTTCGGGCCTGCTCGAGCCCGCCGGGCGCGACACCGCAAGCCTCAGCCTGTCGCTGCGCGGCGCGGAAATCGGCGAGACACCAACATGGTCCGGGCTGAGCTGGGCGGGCGGCAGGCTCGATCTCAGGCTCGATCTGACGAGCCGCGGCGCCAGCGCAGCCGAGCTGGTTCAGGGGCTCGCCGGCACGGGCAGGCTGAGCATCGAGGGCGGCGCCTTGCGTGGTCTCGATCTCTCGGCCATCTCCGGCCTCGCGGGGGCCGATGCGCCGCCCGCGGACGCGCAGGCGGTCGCGACCGCGCTGGAGCAGGGCGAAACGCCGATCGCGAAGCTCGAATCCGGCATCGCGGCCGAGCGCGGGGTGCTGACGACCTCCGACTTGGCGGTCATGACTCCGGCGGCGACCGCCCAGGGAAGCCTCTCGCTCGACCTGCTGGCATGGGAGGCGGAGGGGAGCCTGCAGGCGACCTCCGTGGAGCGCCCTGAACTGCCAGCCGTGGAGGTGCGGATCGCAGGTCCCCTGGACGCGCCGCAGCGCGAGCTGGATGCCGAAGCGCTCGCGGCGGCTCTGGCTCCGCCGCCGGAGCCGGAGCCCGAACCTGAGCCGGAGCCCGAGCCCGAGCCGGAGCTGCAAGTCGAGCCTGAGCCGCAGCCGGAGGAGCCTGCGGTCGTGCTGCCGGCAGAGCCCGCGCCCGCGCAGCCCGTTCCGGACACGACCGCTTTGCAGCCCGCGCCCGCCCCTGCCCCTGCCCCCGAGCCTCAGCCGGCGGCGGACACCTTCGTCAAGGGCATTCTCGAAAAGCTCAGGCAGCCCGCGCAGCCCTAGGGGTTCGCGTCGGCGCGCAGTGCGTCCAGCACATAAAGCCGCGCCGCGCTGGAGAGATTGCCGCTGCGCGTGGCGTCGATCTCGGCGATGAGGCGCGCCAGCGACAGTCCGCGCCTGGCCGCGATCTCCTTCAGCGCGTCCCAGAAGGGCTGCTCCAGCGAGAGGCTCGTCCGGTGGCCCGCGATCACGATGGAGCGCTTGCGCAGGCGCTGCGGGTCGGAGGTCATCGCTCCTCTTTCGGACCCAGCATCTGCTCGGGCCGCACCAGGCGGTCGAACTCCTCGGGATCGACGAGCCCGAGCGCCGCGGCGGCTTCGCGCAAGGTGGTGCCCTCCGCATGCGCCTTGCGCGCGACCTTCGCGGCCGCGTCATAGCCGATGCGCGGCGCGAGCGCGGTCACCAGCATCAGCGATCGTTCGAGAAGGTCGCCGATCCGCGCCCGGTCGGGCTCGATGCCCACCACGCAATTGCGGGTGAAGCTCTCGGCCGCGTCCGACAACAGCGCGATCGAGCGCAGCACGTTGAAGATGATCACCGGCTTGAAGACGTTCAGCTCCAGATGCCCCTGGCTGCCGGCGACGGTCACCGCCATGTGGTTGCCCATGACCTCGACCGCGACCATGGTCAGCGCCTCGGCCTGGGTCGGGTTGACCTTGCCCGGCATGATCGAGGAGCCCGGCTCGTTCTCCGGCAGGATCAGCTCTCCGATGCCGCAGCGCGGCCCGGAGCCGAGGAGCCGGATGTCGTTTCCGATCTTCATCGCCGAGACCGCCACCGTGTTGAGCGCGCCCGAGAGCTCCACCAGCGCGTCGTGCGCGGCCAGCGCTTCGAACTTGTTCGGCGCGGTGACGAAGGGCAGGCCGGTGAGCCGCGCAACCTCCTCCGCGAAGCGCTCGGCGAAGCCCGGCGCGGCGTTGAGGCCGGTGCCGACGGCGGTGCCGCCCTGCGCCAGCTCCAACACGCGCGGCAGCGCGCCTTCGATCCGCGCGATTCCGTTCCGGATCTGGCGGGCGTAGCCGGAGAATTCCTGGCCGAGCGTCAGCGGCGTGGCGTCCTGCAGATGCGTGCGGCCGATCTTGACGATATCGGCGAACGCCTCCGCCTTGGCATCCAGCGCCGCCTGCAGCTCGCGCAGCGCGGGCAGCAGGCGCCCGCTCGCCTCCAAAGCGGCGGCGATGTGCATCGCCGTCGGCATGCTGTCGTTGGAGGACTGGCCGAGATTGACGTGATCGTTCGGATGGACCGGCTTCTTGGCGCCGAGCGGCGCGCCCAGGATCTCGTTGGCGCGGTTGGCGATCACCTCGTTGAGGTTCATGTTTGTCTGCGTGCCCGAGCCGGTCTGCCAGACCACCAGCGGGAAGTGGTCCTTCAGGCGGCCGTCGATCACTTCGTCGGCGGCGGCGAGGATGGCGCGGCCGAGCTTCTCGTCCAGGGCCCCGAGCGCAAGGTTTGCGAGCGCGGCGGCTTTCTTCTGCAGGCCGAAGGCGCGGATCAGCGCATCGGGCATGCGCTCGCCGCCGATCCGGAAATTCTCGAGCGAGCGCTGCGTCTGCGCGCCCCAATAGCGGTCGGCTGGCACCTCGATGGGCCCGAAGCTGTCGGTCTCGGTACGGGTGGCTGCCATGGCTCCCACGCCTCCTCGCGAACGGTTCTTCGAGAATAGAACGGCGGAGGCGGGAAATCAGGCCGAACGGCGGCCGCGCGGGCGGCGGGGGCCGGCGGCCTTGGCGCGCTGGGCGGCGGCATAGGCCCCGCGCGCCAGCTCGGCCAGCGCTTCCTTGTCTTCCAAGCTGTCCGGCGGGGCCTCGTGATAGGACATGGCGACCTTGCGGCCCTTGTTCTCATAGACGAAGGGGGCCATTCCCGCCTCCTCGAAGGCCGCGCGGTTGGCGGCATCGGTCTTGAAGTAGAGCGTCTCATCGGCGATCAGCGCGAACATCACGCCGCGCAGGTAGAGGCCGAACCCGCCGAACATCGCCCGCGCGCTCACCGGCCCGACAGCGTCGAGCTGGTCTAGGACATGCGTGACGAATGCGTCTTCGCGCGTGCTCATGGCGGATAGTGCTTTAGCATGAGGCGCGTGCGGAAGGGGATAGGCCGGAGAAGCCCGCCGCTCCCCCGCGGAGCGAAGGAGCGGCGGGGCGCCGTCTAGATGCGATCCAGCCCGATGTCGCGCCGGATATGCGCGCTCAGATGCTCGAGGGGAGGCGCGCGCCGCCTCCCGGCGTTGCGTTTGATGCGGAAGCCTGCGGCGGCGCGAATCACCGACGCCAGCTTGGCGAGACCCCAACGCCCGGTCGGCCGGGCGTAGCCGCTCGACTGCTGAATGGCCATCTCTCTTTCTCCTTTCGCCAATCGCTTGCGAAGCGGAGCTGAGCATGGCCGCCGGATCGGGGGACGCCGCCGCGCGGCGGGCGCGCTTGGCGCCCGTCTGTCGAGGCGGCTCGTCTGATCTGGAGTTGAGAACCTGGAGAGGAGTGCGGTTCGCTCCGAGGATCGGACGCCTGATCCGGCGTCCGCTCAGAGGCCAACGCCGGTGCTTATGCGCGATCGCGCCAATAACACACGGTGTTGGTCATCATCCGCTCCTCCCTCGCTGAAGGGAGGGCGACCCTAGGGTGCGGCACGTGCCGGCGCAAGCCCGCCCGAGCAGGGGTCGCCGGCTCGGGAGAGGTATGTTGCCGCGCCGCCACAGCCGGTGTCCCCGACAGGCCTCGACCTCCTTCAAAGCCGCGGATTGGCGGGGTTTTCGGGGGAGATGGATCGAAGCTTGAGCCAAAGGCCGTGTTTAACGCACAGGTAAGGAGGCCCCCCTAGCCTCATCGCACTGTTTGCTAATGAAAGGGGGCGTTCCCATGAGTCGCTTTTCCATCCCGACGCTTGCATCGGTCTCGGTCCTGGCACTGAGCCTGATCGCCGCGCCGGCCACGGTCGATCTGACGGACGAACTGATCGGCGCCAAGTCTGCCTGGGCCAAGGGCGGCAATGGCGGCGGCAACGGCGGCGGCAATGGCGGCGGCCATGGCGGCGGCCATGGCCATGGCCACGACAAGGCCGGAAAGGCGGGCGGGACCGAGGTCAGCTCGACCGACACCGACGAGGACGTCGAGGGCGAGGACGACGAGGGCGAGGAGACTCCGACGGCGAAGTCCCTGCCGGAGTCGGCGATCGCGGGCAAGACCAACAGCAAGGCTTACAACTCGGCGAACTACGGTCTCGACACCGTCAACGAGAACTCGGCGGTAGCCTTCAGCGTGGAGCAGACCGAAGAGCCGGAGGATCCGGGTACCACGGAACCGACCGATCCGACGGATCCCACCGACCCGACCGACCCGACGGATCCGACCGATCCGACGGACCCGACCAACACCGACGGCACCACCGGCGGCACGAGCGATACGGGCGGTACGACGACGACCCTGTAACGCCATCCGGAGCCCACGCTCCGGCCCAAGCGAAAGGCCCGCCGCACCGGCGGGCCTTTCTGCTTTTCGAGCGGGGCTTTCGATTCGGGCCGCCCCTGCCTACATGCAAGGCGGTCCTTGAATGCGGAGCGGAGCCCGATGCCCAAGCCCCTGGTGATGACGATCTCCCACGAGCTGGGAAAGGAGGAGGCCAAGCGCCGCCTGCAGAACGGCGTCGGCCAAATGCGCGCGCAGCTCGCGCCCCTCACCAGCTCGCTCGATCACCACTGGATGGAGGATCGGCTCACCTTCCACATGGTGGCTCTGGGACAGCGCATCGCCGGCCATATCGACGTGCTGGAGGAGGCGGTCCGGGTCGAGCTGCAGCTGCCCGGCGTGCTTGGCTGGCTGGGCGAGAAGATCGGCCGGCGCATCCAGCGCCAAGCCTCGCTCATGCTGGAGAAGCCGAAGCAGCCAAGCTAGGCGGCTCGGCTCACAGCCTCTTGTACATGATGGTGGTCGGGTCGAGGCGATCCGTGACGGTGTCGCGGCACCAGTCCGGAATCACGCCGGCCGTCCTATAGCCCAGCACCGCATAGAGCATCTCGGCCTTATCGCCGGTGCGGGTGTCGAGCGTGATCAGGCTGCGCCCGCGTCGGCGGGCGAGCGCCTCGATCTCGGCCATCAGCGCCCGCGCGATGCCTTGCCGCCGGAAGTCGGGATGCACCAGCAGCTTGCGGATCTCGGCCCGGTGCGGCTGGTTCGCCGGCGTGTCGCAGTCGAGCTGAACCGATCCGGCGATCCGGCCCGCCTGCCGCGCGACCAGGAGCGCGAGCCCGCCCTGCCGCAGCTGCGGGAGCACCTTCCTGGACCAGTAGGCCTCGCTCTCGCTTGGCGCGTGCGGCAGCACGAAGCCGATGCTGGCGCCGTCATGGACGCAGGCATGCAGGAGCGCGCCCAGCTCGCCGATCCGACGCTCGGCCTCTTCGGCGGACAGTTCGCAAATCCACGCCTCGGTCGTCATGCGGCGATCGCTTCAGCTCAGCGCGGCGAAGAAGTCGTTGCCCTTGTCGTCGACGACGATGAAGGCCGGGAACTCCTCGACCTCGATCCGCCAGATCGCCTCCATCCCAAGCTCGGGATATTCGAGCACCTCCACCTTGCGGATGCAGTCCTGCGCCAGCCGTGCCGCGGGCCCGCCGATCGAGCCCAGATAGAAGCCGCCATGCTGCTTGCAGGCTTCGGTGACCTGGCGCGAGCGGTTGCCCTTGGCCAGCATGACCAGGCTGCCGCCCGCCGCCTGGAACTCCTCGACGTAGGAATCCATGCGGCCCGCCGTGGTCGGGCCGAAGGAGCCCGAGGCGTATCCGGCCGGCGTCTTGGCCGGACCCGCGTAATAGACCGGATGATCTTTGAAGTAGTCCGGCAGGCCCTCGCCGCGATCCAGGCGCTCCTTCAGCTTGGCGTGCGCGATGTCGCGCGCCACGATCATAGGCCCGGTGAGCGCGAGCCGCGTCTTGACGGGGTGCCGGCTCAGGCTGCGGCGGATCTCCGCCATCGGCCGGCTCAAATCGATGCGCACCACCGGCCCGCCCAGCTCCTCCGACGTGACCTCCGGCAGATACTGGGCGGGGTTGGTTTCGAGCCGCTCGAGGAACACGCCCTCATGCGTGATCTTGCCCAGCGCCTGGCGGTCGGCGGAGCAGGAGACGCCGATCCCGACGGGGCAGGAGGCGCCGTGGCGCGGCAGCCGGATCACCCGCACGTCGTGGCAGAAAT
>JAREAF010000537.1 GCA_029240475.1 Rhodospirillales bacterium
AATCCTCGACCGCGCACATTCACTTCCACTTGTACAATTTCGGTCGTGCAGAGGATATCGTGCGCCGGTTCGACGCCCATCGCAATGTTACGATCACCATCACCCATGAAGAAATCGATTTTGATGGTCTCGAACGGCGGAGCCCGTCCTCAGCTAAGCAGTCCTGGCGAAGCCTCTATATCTGCTGTTCTCGTTTTCTGGCGGCTCGGGAAGTTATGCGAGCCAGCAACAAAGCCGTCGTGCTCTTCGACGTCGACATTCTCTTAAACAAGCCCATCGATCCATTCTTCGCCGCGCTAGCCGACTACGACGCCGCCCTCCTTCTGCGGCCGTCTGAGCGGTTCATGAATAAGAGGACTTTGGGAGGGTTCGTCTATTTCGCCACGAGCACTCTCGGCACCCTGTTCATGGACACCGTCTGCGGCATCATAGGCAAATTCCTCGCTCAGGGCCGGTATTGGTGGGCATTCGATCAGCTCGCTCTGCATAAGGCGGTCGCGCGGATGCAAGCCCGCCCGGCTTTCCGATCGCTGGAGCTGGACGAGGGTGACATCAGCTTCGAGATGAGTCCGGATTCGCTGATCTGGTACCCCAAGGGTCAGCGCAAGCAGTCGCCGCGATTCGCGCAGGCGCAGCAAGTCCTTCTCGACAAATTCGGAAACTGACGAGCGGCACCGAGGCGCAGGAGCCGCGGCCCCACCGTTGGCCCGGCAGGCAAGCCCGCCAACGCTCACGCAATGGCGGTCTTCGAGACGTCAGGGGCGCCATCGCCCCCCAATGTCCAGTCCCGCGCCATAGATCTACGCAGCAGCACCGCGAGCGCAGGATGGATCGGCTTATGGTCCGACTTCTTCAGGGCCGCTTGCCCGAGGGCATGCAGCGTCACTGCTGGTCCCCAGACCGCCCTCGGCAAGTCTACAAGCTCGAACACCGGCTCAAGTTCCGGCACCGCCCAGCCCGCTCGCTGCAGCGCGAAAGCGTTCTCGATGATGCTCAGGCGATTTCGTGAGGCCATGTACTTGCAGGCGAAGATCAAGATGTCGAGCGCCAGCACTCGATCGGCCGCGCAAGACTTCAGATCGATCAACACGGGGCGGCCTTCCGCGTCGCGCATGATGTTCCGTCGGTGCAGGTCGCCGTGCGAGTAACCGGTCAGCAACGGCTGTTCGACCGCCTTGGCAAGCGACCCTTCGACCACGAACTTTTCGGGTATCGTTCCGCCGCATGCGCGCCTGACGACGTTCAATCCAGCGGCGACGGTGGGTGGAGCGGCGGGGTGCCGAACTGGTCGTGCCGCTCTCGCGAGAGCTCGCAAGATCGGCAACAACGCTGAAATTTCCTCCTCACGGCCGATTTCCTGCAGCAGGGGCAATTCCAGAACCTGCCCGTCGCCGACCGCCAGCAGGCGCATCTCCGGCACCAAGATGCCGCCCAGTCCGTTCTGGCGCAGCTCTTGCCAGGCGCTGTATTCGCGCTGCAGCTTGCGCAAGCCTCCCTTTCCGCGGGCATATCGCAGAAAGCGATCCGTTCCGACCAGCGATACGATCCGTTGCTTGTAGAGGACCACCCGCGCAACAGTGCGACGCTGACGCAGTGCTCGTCGTAGCGGGGTCGGCAGCTCGAGCGCCAAGGCAATATTCAAGGCCCGCGCCGCGAGCGCATTGTTGAACCCGCGCGCCCGCTTTAAGCTCCGGCGCAGGGGCCGAGGCATGAGAATCTGCTTCCAGTCCATTGTAATTTGTGGCTGGCCCGAGGATGTGTAAGATCGCACGCGCGCTCGCGTACGGCAAGACAGACGCACCTTGCCGAGGCCGACCTGCAGTCACCGAATGACCCGCATCGGATCGACCACGCGCCGAGTGCCTGGTGAAATCGACCAAACCTGGGATAGGCGAGAATCCTTGAGCATCCTGACCAGCGCCCCAAGCGGTAATTGGACTCGTGAAAAAATCGAAGAATTGCTTCGATCCGAGCGGTTCGACTACCAAGCGATCAAGCTGCCCTATGGCCTGAGCACCGGCGGTCATGACCGCTCTGCCACCGCGCGCCAGATCTTCCCCTCGCCCTTGAACGGGGAGAGCGTGCTCGATATCGGTTCCTACCTCGGCTTCTTTTGCTTTGAGGCGCGCCGCCACGGAGCCGGCCGCGTCGTCGGTCTGGACTTCGTGTCCAACAATATCCGCAAGTCACAGTTGCTCGCTGAGATACTCGGGGAGAATGTGGAGTTCAGGCTCGCGGACATTGAGAACGAGCCGATCGGCGAGCGCTTCGATCATGTGCTGTGCCTGAACGTACTCCACCACCTGAACGAGCCCATTAGCAGCCTCGACAAGCTGATCGAGGCAACGCGCCGCCGTCTCGTGCTGGAAGTCGCCACTCTGGGCCGCCACGACCGCCGGCAGCTGGGGCTGAATTGGTTCACCAAGCGGGCCCTCGCCCGGACTCCGGCTCTGATCGTCGGGCGCGGGACGGCGGCCGAGGGCGTGAGGCAGTTCTATTTCACCCCGTCCGGCATCGAGAACCTGCTCCGGTACCGTCGGGGTTGTTTCTCCAGAGTTGAACTCCTGCCCTCCAGCTTCAAGGATCGATTCATTGCGATCGCGCATAAGAGGGTCATAGCGCACCTGCTGGTTTTCGCAGGCCCGTCCTTCAGCGCTTTCGAAGCTGCCTTCCAACGCGTGTGCGGCGGCGCAATTCCGGCTCTGGGATCGCTGCAGAAAGGAGACTGGGGCGAGCCGCTCCGGGCCGAACGCTATCATGAACCGGCCGAGCCCGTGCGGGAGCGCCTCGCCTTATTCTATGACTTCGACCGGCCGCTGACGACCGGAGCCGGCAACTTCGCCCACGACCCGGCGCTGGACATAGTGCAATGCGCCGAGCGCAAGTCCGTCCTGACCGTTTGGAATCATCCCGATCGCCTCCTGGACGCCGTCCGCCCGGGCTTGAATTCCGGCCCCCGGCGGCAGC